>JAJRBK010000192.1 GCA_028679495.1 Methanobacteriota archaeon | reverse complement strand
TCGTTGTCATATAACCTCCCTTTGGCTGCTTCAATATAGTTGTCCGCAAGAACGTTCCAAACGAAAGACCGAATTTCCTTGAGCGCATCATCAAATGCGAACTTGTCCATGCTCACAGTTACTGAATTGACTAGATCCCGCAAGTGGGAGAGTAGCCAGATCTCCATAGGGTTTCGAGATCCGTACACGACAGGATTACAGCGATAGTTGGCGATGTGTATCATCGAAAACCGAAACACGTTCCATAATTTCGTTAAGAAGCGCGACGCAGCAACTAAATCATTTGTGTTAAACGCAACGTCTGAGCCGACAGACCCGCCGATAGCCGCCCATTGTCGCAGCACATCCGTTCCGTATTGCGCAACGACGCTTTCTGGAGCAATTATATTACCAAGCGATTTACTCATTTTCTGACTGTCTTCGCCCAGCACCATGCCGTTCACTACGACACATTCCCATGGTTTTTCGCTTACAAGCGCGTCTGATCGCAATATGGAATAAAATGCCCAGGTTCTTATGATGTCGTGGCCTTGTGGGCGAAGTTGCGTAGGAAACTGCTTCCTAAACATGGATGCATCGGGCCAACCAGCAACGCTCAACGCGGATATCGAAGAGTCCATCCACGTGTCAAGGACGTCTGTCTCAGGCGTAAAGCTGCACGAGCCACATTTGCACGCCTTTGTCGGTGTGTCCTCCGTTGGATCCACCGGCAAGCATTCCTCTTCAGCAACCACCATCTGCTTGCATTCGCTGCAATACCATACAGGAATAGGGGTTGCAAAGACTCGTTGTCGGGAGATGCACCAGTCCCATTCAACGCTCTCCGTCCAGTCGATCAGTCGGCCAAGCGCGTATGTGGGGATCCAATCAATCTGAGACGCTCGTCTCACGATTGCACGTTTGTCTATCTTTACAAACCATTGGCTCTCAGAAAGGATCTCGATCGGAGTTCCACATCGATCGTGATATCCGACGCTCTGCTCTATCAGCTCCTGCTGATATACGAACTCGCGCTTGAGAAGATCGCCTACAATACGTTGTTTTGCCTCATTGATTGTCAGCCCGCTGTATCGACTGTCGATGACGTGGCCATCCTTTCCGATTGCTTTCTTAAGGGGAAGGTTGTGCTTTTTCCACCAGCGAACGTCTTGCTTGTCTCCAAACGTGCAAATCATTACCGCGCCTGTCCCGAATGCAGGATCAACTGCATCATCGGCAATTACTGGGACCTCATCATCGTACAACGGCACGCGCACGATTGTGCCGATAAGATGAGCATAACGGATATCGTCCGGATGAACTGCAACCGCAACACACGCGCCGAGAAGCTCCGGGCGTGTCGTCGCTATCTTTATGTTGCTCGAGTCTTTTCCTTGAAAACAGATATGGTATAGTTCTGTCGAACGAGCTTCATATTCTACCTCAGCAAAGGCAATCGCCGTTTCACATCGAGGACACCAGTTGACGGGGTGCTCGCTCTTGTAAATCAATCCTTGGCGGAGCATTTGTATGAACGATTTTTGTGTTTTGCTGTAGTACTCTTTATTCATCGTCACAAACTCATGCGACCAATCAATGGAGAACGCCAACCGCTGCATGGTGCTTTTCATAAGCGCGATGTTTTCGTGCGTTAAGCTTTCGCAGAGCCCGCGAAACTCATTCCGTGGAATCTGGTTCTTCGTCAAGTTATACGTAGTCTCGACTTTTACCTCGGTTGGAAGCCCGTGGCAGTCCCATCCTTGGGGAAATAACACGTCATAGCCTCGCATACGCTTGTAGCGAGCGATAAAATCGATATAACACCAGTTTAGAGCGTTACCGAGGTGAAAGTTGCCAGTTGGGTAGGGCGGGGGAGTATCAATGATGAACCGTTCCTTCGTCGTTCCCCCTCCATAGCTGTACAGCTCTGGTGTCCACTGGGTAAGCCATTTCGATTCGACGAACTCATGATTGTAATTTTTTGGTATCTCCATGCACTCTCACTTATATGTTTCCACTAGACACAGGGTAATGAGCTATCGTCTTGCTGGCTGATTACATTGTTCATAAGCGTTCCTATGTGCTGAATCGTGACTTCAACCGTATCACCAGGCTTTAAAGGGCCAACCCCTGCCGGCGTACCCGTTGCGATAATATCTCCTGCTTCTAGTGTCATAATGTGTGAAATGAACTTAATCAAGTAATTAACATCGAAAATGAGGTTGCTTACATTTGAATCCTGCTTTATGCGTCCGTTAACTCGTGTGACTATTGAAAGATGTAAAGAATCCAGATCGGTGGCTATGTATGGTCCGAGAGGGGCAAACGTATCATAGCTTTTTGATCTCGTCCACTGACCATCTAAAACCTGAAGATCCCGGGCGGTGATATCATTAAAGCAAGTGTATCCGAGGATTACCTTTTCGGGATCTTGTACACGCCTGCATCTCTGACCGATGATTACCGCGAGCTCGCCTTCATAATCTACGTGCGCGCTGCTAGCAGGGTAAACGATGCTTTCTTTAGGCCCTATAACGCTTGAGGGAGGCTTCAAGAATAGCAAAGGCCTCTCAGGTGCCTCTAGCTCGAGTTCTCGCGCGTGGTCAAAGTAGTTTAGACCGATGCAAATGATTTTGCTCGGATTGGTCGGGGATAAAACGCGCAGTTCTGACAGATCGTACGTGCCTTCAGTGCTTGCCACCGAGTTTCCGGTGATTTCACCACAAAACACGTTGCCATCTCGTTCAAACTTACCAATCACAGTTCTCTCTTACGCCCACTAGCGTCGCGCATGTAGGTGCCGAATTCCCCTCCGCTTAATTGTGTTTCTGTAAAGACGGGTCCGTCGACACAGGTTCGTAACCCGGATTCATCGATGCAACACGCACCGCACAAGCCGATCCCGCATTTCACGTACCGATGTAGGCTAAACTGGCTTGGAATGCTACGCGCGAGAGCATCCTGTAACACAGCGTACATCATTTTTTCAGGTCCGCAGCAAAGTATCTCGTTATAGCCACGCACGTGCCGCAACAGATCAACGACGGAGCCTGCGTGACCTGCTGAACCGTCATCAGTTGCCGTTAAGAGCGGCCCTGCATCCTTAAACCGTTTAACGAACAACAACTCATCCTTCGTGCGAGCGCCGAGGATGGTCATCACGCTTGCTTGAAACGCGTCTGCGTATGACGCTAAAGGAGCAGCTCCCACCCCTCCTGCGACGAGAAGCGTCGGAGGCTGTGTCGACTTAAAGCCATTCCCATAAGGCCCTCTAATTCCAAGCGTGTCGCCGGCGCCTAGGTCACATAACGCCGCTGTGGCGTCTCCCACCACTCTCACGGTTATTCCGTTCGCGTATGACAGGCTCATGGGGATTTCATCTACGCCGCGGATCCAAACCATAACGTATTGGCCGGGCACGAACTTAAAAGAATGATCAAAAAAGAGCGTATAAATCCCAGTCGACTCTTTCTTTATGTCAGTTATTGTGACGTTCCTGACATACATCGTCGCTACTAAGGCGTTTATCGGTATTTTAACTTTCTCTCGGCCCAACACGTTGCTGTTCTGCTTATAGGTAGGCGAGCAAAACACTTACATTGCCTGAAGCGATCGATCACTCGATAAAGAAGGCACGCTTGTAAGCGACTAGTGCTATAGTTCGCTTTAATCTGTGGAGAATTGAGAAACCATACTGTATGAGGTGGATGGTCTCGTGTGCTCCAGCAACATAGTTAAGTGAAAAAGAGTATCCATAAGACAAGGAACAACTGCATGGAACGGTTCATCGAGGTCATTGGCTTCGGCGCTTTAAATTGCGACACGATATGTAAGGTCGATAAGATTCCTTCTCCCGGACAAGAAGTAGGGGTCATATCTGTAGAAAGACAGCCAGGAGGCTCAGCTGCAAATACGATCGTAGGACTCGCGCGTCTTGGCGTTAGAACGGGCTTCTTGGGTGTGATCGGCGATGATGTGAAGGGAGGACTCCTGCTTGACGATCTAAGGCATGAAAACGTTGACGTTCAAGGCATCAGTCGATTGGAAGGCTATACGGGTACAGCGTTAGCGTTTATCGACGCCGCAGGCGAAAGGACGATTTACGTATTGCCAAGCGTAAATGATGCTTACTCCGCGGAAAATTGCGACTATGTACGGCAAGCCGCCATACTCCACGTAAGCTCTTTTATGACTGCTCAACAGTTGCGCCTACAAATCGAGTGCGTCAACCGAGCGAAAGATCAAGGTACCAGAATCTCCTTTAGCCCCGGCAACGCTTATGCCGCGTTAGGTTTAGAACAACTGACCTCCCTCATCGAGCGAGCGGCTATCGTGTTTTTGAACGACGAAGAAGCACAGGCGCTCACTGGAACAGCTTATGCAGAAAGTGCCGATAGTCTGTTACGCTTAGGTGCCGAGACGGTGGCAATTACTCTCGGTAGCGAAGGGTGCTATATCGCAACGCGAGACGAACACATCGTAGTACCTGCCTTTGAGACAAAGGTGCGCGACACAATCGGGGCAGGAGACGCGTTTGCTGCAGGATTTCTGTACGGACAGCTCCGAAAGGCCAGCGCGTATCAATCGGGCTTATATGGCAACTATTTCGCGTCAAAATGTATCGCAGAGCTTGGTGCGAGAAAGGGGTTGACATTTACTGCTGAGGAACTATCGCAAATCCAGTAAGACGAGACTTGACGAAACGATAGCTGCAAAAAAAAACGGAATATACAATAGTATAAAACGACGCCCTTAGAAAAGGGCGTCCTAGGAACGCTACGATCGTTAAAACAAAACGAGTTTGAATCCTTACTATTTTCCTATTGTTATCTCGATTGCAGAAACGTTTGTGTTGCCTGTTTCAGTGCTTAGATTCTCTGTTGAGATCGCTATGTCTCTCACGTTTGCTTCAGTGAGGAATCTTTTCCTTGCTATTTCAGCGACGTCGACTGCCCGTGAAATTGCCCTACCTCGAGCTTTAATCAAGACTTCATCGGCTCCGTTGTTAAACTGAGTGACTACTGCTAGCACGTAGTTCATCACGGGTTTGTTACCTACGTAGATTATGTTGTCGTCTGTCATACTGTACCTCCCTTAGGATCTAAACAGACAGAAGCATAATGATAGATAAAACTTTCTAACTAAATTGGTCTAGTTTGACCAAAAGACGACAATAATGATCGCTATTTGACTAACGGCTTCATCCTCAGCGCGTCTTTTTCTAATCGTGGCGATTCACAGATAATCGTCGCGTCGCACGCGTTGTTCAGCAAAGCGTCAGCTAAAACTTTGAATTGGTTTATATCAACAGGCAGATGCCGACGCTCATTGCCTTTAGAGAACTCAATGCCCGAAAAGTGAATGTGGGCGTGTTCGCCTGGTGTAAACAGCGTTCGCAGCACACGAGCGTAATCGTCAGTATTCTGCAAACATCCGTCACAGCGGGCCTGTAGGTGCGCAAAGTCAATCACCGGTTCAAGCTGCGGCAATTCGCCGCGCAACTGGCGAATTTCTTCAACGCTTCCAAACTGGCTTTGGCGTCCTAGTAGCTCGATACCGAGGCGAGGCTCTGTTATGCCTTGATCGTGCATATATTCCAAAAGAGCGGCGCATCCCTCCTTGACAAACTCGAAGGTTTGCTTTCTTGTATACTTTTTAGAATAATACGCGGAGTGAAAAACAACAACTTTGGCACCGAGTGCGCGACCCCTATCAATCGAAAGCCTGATCCGTTCAATGCTCTCCGCTATAGTCGTTTGGTTTTCAGAAGCCAAGTTCACCCCGTAAGGCGCGTGCACTGAAAGATCGATCTTTGCCTCTTGGGCAACCTCACCCACGCTCACAGCGGTTGCTTCCTTCATTGACACACGTCTGACGAATTGCACTTCCAATGCATCAAGCCCGATGGCAGCAAGGTACTTGATACCTTCCGCAGTCCCCTTTCCTTTTAGAGCCAACGGAACGCCCGCAATTCCTATCTTTATCATCAATTTCTGCAACGCGCTACCTCTGTATAATACTGGCGTTTCTCAATATCAGGAGGTGTAGGCTCTGATAAGCTTCGAACGAAAGGTAGAAATTGCAAGAGCTACAGTGTGTCCCTAGATAACATGGACGAAATTGACACGGCTGCTGAAAAGCACTTACACTTCAAAACGATAAATGAGGTCTCCATGAGTATAGGAACGGTGATTATCAGCGTTCGAAGCACTGATGAACCCCTAGATAAGGTCAAGGATACGACTTTTGAAATCTTAGAAAAAGTGCAAGGAAAAAATTCTATAGAGCACAATTATTGAGGAGCTACTGCTTTAAGCAAAGTTCTGCTCGTTCTATACTGAGCACGTTGCTTGCTAATGGTTCTAAAAAACAAAGCCGAGTTTGAAGAGTGCCTTCATGAAGCCTCGGAGCTGGAGCGACGCTTGGAAAAAGTTCTTGGTCGATCGCTGACCGAGCTTCATATTGATCCGAATCAGTACATCAGAGAGTATAACAACTTACTTCGCACTTCTTTACGTTTGCATGAGAACGAGCTGGTCGAGGACATTTTCTGCGAAATGTCCTCGTACGAATTTACTGGTGACGACAGGACTGATGTCGTAAACACCAAGCAGCGACTGGTAGAAGTGTATCTGAGGAGTGCGCAGCTCGTAGCGTACCTTGAGACGGCACTTGAGCTCGGATGACCAACTCCGCCTTTTATATATGACGCCGGGGTTGGGATTTGAACCCAAGCGATGCATCCTCATAAAAGCCACGCAGGCTTTGTAATTCAAGGCATCAACAGGTCTCGAGCCTGCCGCGTTTGGACTCTTGAAGATTAGTCCGCTCTGCCACCCCGGCATACTCGGCGTGTGAGATGTTCATATACCTAAACCGTTATTAACGTATTGGATGCAAAAAAGCGAATTGGACGTTCTGGTGCAGTTCAAAGAAAAAACACATAGGATAACAGTTGACGAGGGCTCAAACTATGAACAGTTGGTACGAGCGTTGATGCTGAACCCCGAAGAGGTTTTAATCTTTGTAGACGGCATCTCTACACCGTCGGATGAGCAAGTAAAGCCAGGAAAAGTGCGTATCGTAAAGATCGTTTCTGGCGGCTAAAAAGAAAGCACGCCTATTTTCAACACGCGGCTCATTACCGCTTGGCAGCGACCAAGGACGTTATTGGCTCATTTTCGTTTCAAGGTTCTCGATAGCTAGGGTCCTTTACTATTCTATCGAGCACAACGGATTGGTCAGACTTCGAGAAAAAGGGAAGCGATGCGATAGCGCCAATTATCCCGCGTCCGTCGATGCAAATACTTACTCCCGCAGCTTCCGCGGCTTCTAAAGCTTCTGAGCGTGTGACTTCTCCTGAGCGAGCGGCATCACCGTAGTGTACAAGATCGTCCGCGTTAAATGATTGCAGGACTGCCATCCCCGTGTTCTCGGAAAGCGAATATTCCTCGAGAAGCTCTACAAACCTGCTGATGGGTTTTTTATCACCAAGGCTGGCAAATTCAACAACCGTGGCGACGCAGTTTTTCGTTTTAGCCTTAACTGGATAAAGCTGCACGATCGCGTGAGAGACGTAACGAAACGGTTGACCATCTACTATACTTGCGATGTTGTTGACCAACGACCACGTCGCTCCTTCGTCCTTTGTGTCAGTGTCGTCGACTCCCACAATGACTCTCGAGCGCCGCGGAAGCGTGATGGTGCCTCGACTCATCTTACTCCCTCCTGCAGGGGTCAGATTGTATTCTAGGACATCCCGCGCCAGTGCGCGGCACATCGTAGCACCCACTCCACCGCCTCCGAGGCCCGCATATGTCACTTTTACGACGTTATCAGACAATTCAACAGTCTCTATGCCGCCAGCTGAAACAGATGCGCGGAGTTTTAAATCAGACGTGCCCTCCTTGATGATATAGCGTGTCGTAGATCCAAGCGCGCGGCTTTCAACAATCAACGGGCTCGTTTGTGTATAATGATAGCGCGCCCACGCGGCGCCTCCGTAGCAATTAGTGATCTCAATAAGCTCAATGCATCCTGTGCCACCGACCGCAAGTATGTCTTTGTATGGCACTATCCAAGGAAGTTTGCTGAAGTCGCCTGACCGCATTGATTGAAACCTCAAGCCCTCTTTGTCCTATGGTGATTTAAAACTGTGCTTATCGCCTCTACTATGGCATCGCTAGCCTCATACAGCGTTTGAGTCAAGCCGCTGCCAAACTCTGTACTATCAGGCTGGATCCCTATGACAAAGATCGATGCGCCAGTTTCGGAGCGAAGATACGTCCCAAGAACGGCAAGCGAGGCTTTATGAGTCGAAATGCCCGCCTTTTCAATGTCGCTCAACGCAAACACGTGGGCTTCTCCCGGGTGACCGCCAAAATCGGCTGCATCGATAAGAACAATACAAGCAGGATCAAGTCTTTTTACGTGTCCTGTAAAGTTCTCTGGTATGTCGGCACAATTGATTATTGTCACGGTGGGATCCGTTACGCGTGGACGCAGTTTTTCGACGATAACAAGCCCAGCCGCATCGTCGTGTCGAAGCTCATTCCCGATACCTAAAAAAACGAGCCGCTTTATCAAACATCGCTCAAGGCTATGGGCGAACTCAGATTCGAACTGTTCCAGCATAGGCGCTCGAGCTCGGTATAATGCCGTTATCCTTGAGTTTACTAATGAGCGGGCCAGTGCTGACAGGCCGCGCGTACATCATTCCGAAATCTTGCGGGGAGAATCCTAGGGAAAGCGCCACTAATTCGGAGATGTGGACGATCGGAGTGTTGAGAGCAAAGCCTTCGCCCATTAAGTGACGCAAAGTCCTGTCGTATTGATCGTAACACCCTGAACAGGTGATCACCCACGCGTCAACGTTTAAGGCATTAACGCGTTCCATCTTGCGTTTGGCGCGTTCATAGATACCAAATTGAGGGTCGGTGAGCATCCCAGGAAGCCCACAACACATTTGCTCGAGGTCGTAGGGAACGATCTCGACACCTATAGAGCCAAGGATATCAACGAAGTAGTCTAAAAGGTGCGGATTAAAACGAATGTGACAGCCGCGGTGTATGGCAACCTTCAACCCTAGTTTTTTTCCTCTTTCGAGCGTGCTTATGCCAACGTCTTCGCCGAGAACTTCGAGGAGGTGCCGCACTTCATTCGAAGCGTTGAAATGGAGACCGATTTCACCAAGGTTCTCGTTTATGAGCGCAAGTTTGGCAGGATCACGCTTAAGCACGTTCAGAGCCTCGTATAGCGTTGAATAACAGCCGTTACACGAAGTGAGCGTGTCTCTGCCTTCATTTTCAGCCTTCACCATATTATTGGCCGCAAAAGTGAGCCACGCGTCGTTATCAAATGACACCCAGACTCCCGGCCGGGGACAACACAGTGCACCCTCCAGGTACTTGACGTCAACATGTAAATAGCGCAACGATTGCATGGTTGCTGACTCCGCCCACGGCATTTTTATGGGCATCACACAGCCCAAAAAATAGGAATAACGCCTACTCATCATACTTGTAGTCCATCTTGTCGAGATCGAAGCCTATCTTCTTGTCGAGACGCATCTTTTTGATCAGCTTTTGCCGGTCAAGCACAATCTCTTCGTGCGTGTGTCCTGTCGGTGGGAGCCGCGACAGACGGGCGCCCTCTCGAGCCTCTTCAACGCCTTTTTTCATCGGATACACTAATCCTAATGAAAAGTCTCGCACGATTTGTGGCTTCACTAGAGTTGGTATAGGGCGCTTAATCGTCCTTCTCCACGGATATTTCTCTTGCATGTCTCGCTAACAGATGTCTACTATATTGTACGAGCTCTAAAGACATAAAAGCTTTCCAACTTGAACGTTTTATGGCCATTTGTCGCACGTAGTAAATCCGGCAGCTCATTCATTCAAGCGTCACGATCATTTTGAAGGAAAAAGTGTTTGCGTAAGCTAACGGCCGTATCTCAGCGAAACGAGCGTTTTGATGACATCAAGAGCGTCAGCTCTTTTCAAATCAAAATTCTTGTTAGCTAGAAAAGCTTCAATCTCATAGGCCTTTTGACCGGTGATCACGGACTGTCTCTCAGCAATCTTAAGCAGCGCTCCTACGCTTCTATCGAGGTAGAACTGGCCTTTTACAATCGAGAGCAGTTCATCTCTCACATGTCTGTCAATTAGATGCGCTTCGACGAGCATGTGTAGAGCAACTCTTATGTTCACGAGCGGCTCTGAAACAGGTTCAAACGTCGAGGGATTGTAGCCCACCGCTACTTCATCGTCCGCTTCGATTGAGCCCTCTCTAAAACATCTGTATATTCTGCCCACCCCAATCATGCCAAAATTATCGAGCTCTGAAGCGCGCAGAGCCCCCATGCTACTCCCTCCAACGACGGTCACGTTCGATCGTATGGTATCAATAATCTCTCGATGTGACACGGCTGCTCGGTCGTAAAAAACCCCATCGATAAGGGCAATAAATCGCGCTCCTGTCTGTGCCGCTCGCCAGACGTCACCCCGTATTGCAGGCGGACGACAGATCAATCGCTTGTCGACAGCGATCGCTTCTTTACATGTGAGGCTTGGTCCGGTAAATACTACGCAGTCATCTGCTGCCATGTTTTGATGCGCTTGCCTTGGCGTTCTTTATCGAGGAAATACACCTCAAAACTTGGAACGATAACTCGTACAGCAGGGAGTGTAAGTGTGTCAGTCGTGATATCGGCCACAATCACGTGCTCGACGACGCGCTTTAGACGATCGAGCGTCACCCTAATATCATCGCCAAGGGATTGCGTTGACAGATTCTCCGCGTCATCCAGATCAACTGACGCAGCTGCTTCAGTGAACCAATGCTTGTTAAGCCTTTTCATTCTCTCGTAGCCGATTCGTCGTGCTATCGATTCACGGTCGGTGTCTTCGCGCGCTCCATGAATCTGCGTAGCGCGCGATTGAGCGACTTCTGTTAACGCTCGCAAGGCTGCAATGCAAGGATCGGTGTGACTTCCCGCGCCCATGACAAGCAATGCAGCATCTCGTAGCCTTTCGTCATCAGAGACTGCAACAACCGTCGGGATACCAGTATCTGTGGGAAGCCACCATAACTTGACGCGAACGTCGTTCGACTCGAATTGCTGCGTAACGTCAGCGACAGCTCCCTGTCCAGGAGTAAGCTCGAGTCCTGGGTCTCGTGTTGCCTCGGCAATGCTCACTGCGTCTCGTTCGATAACCTCCATAAGGCCATGGAATATCGCCTCCTCTATGACATTTCCCGCAGCAAGACCGTTCGTGTTGCTGCGGAAAAGTTGCCACTTACCCTTCTGGGGAGTATACGGGTGAAAGACTGCGTTGGCGGGAACAAGGACCTCTTGGCTTAGCGCGAGGTCCCAGGCAGGGTACCACTCAATTCTTGCATTAGATGAGATCGGACCAGGAAGTATGAGGTCAGTCGGATTCAAGACGCTGTGATCTGCCGAGAGTTCGTCCCGGGACCCGAAGAGAAGACGCTGCTTTGCGTTCTCAACTTCTGCTGAAAATCGTTCAGCAGCCTCCATTATTACAGAGACTCGGGCCTCTGATGCAGTCGTTCCTTTGCCGGCGTAAACCGAGATCGCTCCGTTTGCGGCCGAGGGTCTTATGGCAGAAAAAACTGGCAACCCGATACGGTCAAGACCTGAGATATCTGCTACGCGCGTGATGCCTATCTCTGGAATGACGGATTGTATACGCTCGAGCGTCTCTGTAGGAGGCATCACCCTATGTGTATCGGTGTAGTACTGTTTTAACGCTGCGTGTAGCTCTATTTTAGTCATTGCAATTCGCTCGTAGGCTTCTGTAGACTATTGGTACGATGCCCCCTTTTACACCCACATATTTACTAGATCATCCTAGCGCTCACCCAATAAATAGATTGACGTCAAACGCGAGCACGATTTCACAAGGCTCAAAATAGGTGAGTCAAGAGAGCGCCGACGGAACATAGGCTCAGAGGTCAATCTGAGCCGCCTACCCTTAGGTTAGTCTCCTTCTTCGATTTGTCCTTTAAATGGTCCTATGTTTTGTAAGATATTGTACCAGCGGCGGGTGATGGAATATGTGAAATCCTCGAACACGATGTAATTGATCTCTTTCAGCGTCGAATTCTCAGCGATCGTGATATACAGCTCACCGTGCTCAGGAGTCGCTACCTTAAAAACGTCTCCCAACACTCCCTCAACTTCGTGTGTATTATCATTAACATTCGCCGTGATGCTTATCCAGTGAGGGCCCCACCGGGGATGGATCCCCGAAAGTCTCGATACGCTCGTCACGCCCTCAAGAATAAACTTTGTCGGCGCTTTTACGTTATGCACACCAGGCATCGTTGTTAATCCTCTCTGTCTTATTTGAAACTAAGCCTTGAGTTCTTATTTATTCGCAACGTGCTTTAGAGTTTGCTAGAAAAAAGGTTTGGCATCACGTTACAGGCTATGCGTGTACTCGCGAGGCAGGACGCATGGGACTGCAAAAAACGGTCAGCAGCCTCCCAAAAAGGTTCTTGCTCGTTTCTGCTCCGTCGATAGATACTAGTAGCATTAGGAAAAAGTATGTGCGATGGCCCCAGAACCAGAACAGGAAACCAAGGAACAGAATGAAGATATATACGAGCTAGTACTGCCGCCAGGCATTCCTAACAAAGTAATTATTGAAGCATGCAAGAAATTCGATACTGACGTTGTCAGCGCTTATGCTGACGTAGAGACTGGGCTAGCTGACGTGACTGCACGAGACCTCCTCGCTTTTAGAGCGGATAAAGACACGATAGAAAAAATCCGCGAGTTTGTTATTGAAGAGACTAAAAAGTTCATAAACAAATAGAATCGGCTCCTGTCAACGGAGCGCGTGCAGCATCACATCAGAGCTGCTCCTAAGCCTCGGATCTCTTTCTATTCAGCCACCGGGCTCGTCGAAGGTTTCTCTAGCAGTCTGAAGGTAGTCCCGTTTTTCCTCTAAGCGCTTTCGAAACTCATCAAGTGATTGGACCTCTTTATCAACCACTTTTTCTGTAGCTTCGTTCACTACCTCTAAGTGTTTAGGATCATACAAGAGATTAGTTGAATCAAGAAGCACCCATTGATGGTCGCCACCGGTCTGTATTTCCTTAACTTTGCCGCGGGTGTGAGTGCCTACGTACTTTACATGAGCTCCTACAGTGATCGTGTTGTTTCGCGCATCACTTGCAACGCTGTCGTTCATCCGTATCCCCCCATGTTTATATGAGCAATTCTCCTATTAATCTTATCCCAGGCGTTATTTAAGTCAACCAATATGCATCGATGATAGCAGGTTGCACCTGGACAAGACCGTCAATATAGCGCAAACGCTCTTACCGGAGATGCTTCTGCTTCCTTTAACCGTAAAGGCACGCCAAAAAAGAGAACACGTTTTCCCACGAGGAGCTTTAAGTTGCCCGATAGATTTTCAAAGAGCATGATGTTGTTAGACAGCAGTTTTCGGTGCACGTCGTAGGTCTTTGAGTCGTAGCGATCGACAGAAAGGCTATCAACACCAACAGCCTTGACTTGCCTCTTGACAAGCCACTCTGCCGCAGAATCGTCGAGGTATGAGTGTACCTGAGGTGCATTTGACGCCTTCCGATCACTCGCACCCGTGCAGATAAGTGCAATGTCCCCTTTGCAGAGCGGAGATCCGGCATCTAAATGATCTGATTGAACGGGCGATTTTTGAGCCGTACGTGTAACATCGAACACCCAAGCGGGTCCGTAGAAGGCTTCTAGAGGCAGCTCGTCTATCGTTCGTTCTTCTGGTAGTATGTGGCTCGGTGTGTCGACGTGCGTGCCTGTATGCGTTCCTAATGCAAGCAGAGTCGTTCTCGCGCCTGCAAGTTCCACCGTGCTGAGCAGCTCAATTCGAGGAACAGGGTCACCGGGGTAGACGGGCGTGTCGACTGATATGGTCTGAGAGAGATCGATAACCCTGGTTTTGACGGAAAGAAGATCTTGCCCTATCATAACACTTGTTCAGCGTGCTCGTACTTCTTGGAATACGGAGCGTTGAACTCTCTAAGCGGAATGTAAAAAAAGGAAAAGATGCTGGCTATTTAAGCCAGCTTACTCAGCGCTGTGTCTTCCGTCTGCGGTTCGACTCCTAGTTCTGAGGTGCTCTCTTGAACTATGATGTCGATCATCGCCGTAGCAGGGAAGATTATCGGTGCCAAGTCGATCGGACCATACAAGAGATAATCGGCGCCGACGATACCACAGATCATGTTTGCGCCGATACTGCACGGTTCCCATACCTCTGGGACGGGCCGGTTCAGTTCGTGACCGGTCTTCCTGTATCTGCGCAACCACGTCCACGCATCAGGGATGTTGTGTGGTCCACCTCCGGTCGGCAACCCAAGCACGCCCTTGAATCCGACCATCGATCGGATTGACTGTCCCGCGCCGGCGCCGAGTGAGAGCGACGCGACATCGAGCAGCGGCCTGGTGATACCAGCTTCTTCGCTGGACGTTAGAAGTCCCTTTTCCTGTCCTGTGCCGCCTATAGTGAGCATCTCAATTCGGCCTTTAACGCTCACGTCCGTCGGATTGAACGCTAAAACGATGGCTGAGTTGACATCCGTTTGACCGATCACTTCCCACTCTTCATCCAACGCACTTGCGTTGACGGAGTTATAAACGGCGAGGTTGCCCGCGCCGATTTCAGTCGCGTATTTTGCCGCGAACATGCGCACCGCCGGCACGCTCGAATCGACTAGGAAGGCGATGCCGGGGGCGACTTCCAGGTGCCAGTCGATGTAATTCTTCATCGCTTCTTCGGTCTCAGCGATCACCTGGTTCCAGTAGCCGACGCTTGTCATGTCCGACAGCGTGACCTGTACGTTCCATTGCGCTTCGGCGGCTTCCTTGTCAAACACACCTTTAATAGGGTCTGAAACCACCTTGTGCTTGTCGTAGAACATCGAGCTGGCGAGCACCGTCGGATATTCACCGGGCTGTCCACCAACCTTGAAGCCGCCTATCTCAAAAACGGTCTGCTTTTTGTCATATTTAAACATCTTCTTTGAACCTCCTCATGTCGTCATTCAGAATAGCCTGAATAGCACTGAGAGTTGCATCAGCTGGTTGAGCACGATGAACAGGATGATCCCACCTATGAGACCAAAGCAAATGCCGATATCCCTGCCCACGCGCTGGCCGTAACGCTGCGCGACTTCAGCCATGGCAAATTCTACCCGCTCTTCAATAGAGTCGAGTTTGTGTTGGAGCTCTCGATAGTCCGTCTGGTCTACCATTACTTGTGGTACTGGTTTTGGCATATTTACACCTCACACTAGGAAGAAGTACAGTAGTGGCAGTCCCGCGATAAGACACGCGCCTGCAAACCCTAATGCAAAGCCGAGCACTGAGCTTATCCCGTAACCGGAATCGAGCTTCAGTGTTCGTGTGGTCACAAGGGCGCGGTAGTGGATGTCGTTGTATAGCGAGTCCAGTGATGCCATGCTTGGCTCTATGGGTTTCGCGATGCCCTGATCGTACTTCATGGCTGTCTTAGGTGCCTCTTCGCTGACGGGGCCTTCTGCCGCACCGCCTCCGCCGAATCGTTCCGCTGCCATTTTCCACCTCACGTTAGGGCTAGTAACCCTAGGATTCCTATCGAGATCAGCAGCCCAATCACAATCCCTTCGATCTTGCCTGCGTACACGCCTGCAGCATACTTGTTGCTGTTGCCGATCGTTTTGACGTGGAATTGCAGATGCTGTATGCGGGATTGCAAGGCCGCTATCTCTGCTGCCATTGGGGCTTCTACGATAGCCTCCTCGGCTTCTTTTTCAATAATCTCTACGACGACCGGAGGTTCTGGATATGCGCCAGGATCGCGAGCCATCAGTTCCTTCATCTTTGCGGATATCGCGTTGATATCCTCGTTATTGATCATACTGATGAACTCGACCTGTTTCTGGAACCTCTCTAAATGCTCTTCGTTCAGGTTTTCTATGAACGGAATAGCTCCTTTTGCGTCGATTATACGTCCTTCTTTCACGCCATTCTTATAAAGTGCCTCGAGCGATTGGCCGGTCACGTGACCCATAATCTCTGACCCACATAAGATCAGGAATCGTATGTTCGAGTTTGAGATGATGTTCACAATGACCTTCTCGAGGCCGATGTTCTCTGTCTTAGCCGTCCCCTCAATGGCCGCCCCTTGATCGGTGAATAACTTGCCGAAGTGAGAGCCTAAGGTAACGACTGCGACGGGGCTGTTCGGATCTCCTGCGAAGAAGTCTCCTTTGGTGACGGGCCAGCCTGCCGCTGGTTCTGTCTTGTCTGCCATGGTTATACACCACCTCTGATTCGCAGCATTATGGTCACGAGCGCCAAGAATATCATGGCGACGGTAAACCCATAGAACGCGTTAGTCCACATGCCTGCCCAGTAATGGGCTCGCTCTCTGCCAGGGAACGCTTCGATGAGTGGTTTGTTTGCGGCGAGCGAGTCGACCAAACCCGTTGCTATGGAGTCATATTCGTCTATTTGTGCGATTATAGGCTCCAGCGAGTAAAAGACAAGGTCCTCTCGCTCTTGTGCAATCGTCCAATCTTCTTCGACGTCCATGCGAAGCCCGACGTCAGACGAAATGTCCACGAGCTTCATGTCATCACCTCTTCCTCCTTGGGGATCAAGCCGGTCGAGAGCATCGCGGCGGCATCTTGCTTGGTATCTGCCCAGAACCGCATGTAGTAGATGATCCATCCGACGATGGCGACGATGAGCGTTGGAACAGCAGCAGGAACGCCGTTTATCGCACCAGCTGCGATGCCCGAAACGAGCATTGCAAGGAAACCGGTCGACAACGCAAGGTTCAGCGTTCGCTTCTGTCGCTCATCAGGGCCTAGACACGCGTTGAATGGATGAAGCATCGCCATTCCACCAACGATGAAGACCATGATGATGAATCCTGACGCAACCACGTAGGCCATGATCTGGTCGAACGCAAAGCTGCCTGCAATTGCTGTACTGAAGCCAAGCAGTATGATCGATGCTGCCATCGCAATCTCGGTCATTGAACGTTCCATGATGGCGATGTTCATCTTGATGACGCGCCGCGCCATGACGCCGTTCACTATTCCTACAATCGCCGCAAGAATAAGTGCGATAATAGGATCGGCTAGTTCAAGTCCAGCAAACTTACCAATTGCTAGACCGAGCAGCACAGCAATCTGCCCAGCACCGATCGAGAGTAGACCGATCGAGGGTACACCTGTGCCTAAACCATAACTCGCCACTCTTCGGACTGCGTCTGCGCCCCAAAAAACGGCAAGTATCGCTCCGAGTGCAGCGATGAACGAGAACCACGCAGTGCCCGTCACCATATTTAGGTAATTGGCAAGGTAAATTCCGATCAGGCCGCCGATAACTCCAATTCCAAGAAGTGATCCTGGAGATCTGTCACCTTCTGCCATGCTAGAACCCCCCTGTCAGCATTGGTAGTATCAGCAATGCAAACAATCCGCCGACTAAGGAGACGACAAAGCTTGCGGCCACTGATTTTGGGATGCGTCTGAACTTGGGGTCGTGGAACCCTTCGATCGTCCCGCCGATATTGTACGACGCCATCACGCAGTTGAGGAAGAAGATTCCTATTGAAAACGCTGCGGCGAGTGCGATATAGTATGGGGCTGGATAACTCTGGAACGTTGCCGCGAAACCCCCTATCTTGTTGTAGGTTTCTGCTAGTGCAAAGAACACCAGCGCACCGCCGATACCTGCGATAAGCGCTCCAATGATCCCGCTTATGAAGCTTACCATTGGTGTGCCGTGGCCTTCGGTACCACGCGATACGTACAAATCTTGGCGCCACTTTGTGATGGGATCGTACTTGATTTTCGCTGACGACAATGGAACACCCGCTCCGTAAACGTACATGACGTTTGCGATGAAGGCAAGAATCGATATCATCAGCGCTGCGCTGACGCCTCCAAGGACGATGGTGTACGCGAAATCCCCACCACTCACTGCATAGGCGGATCCAGCGCCGATAAGCCCGGTAAGGCCTGACGCGGCAGCGAGCATGGTTGTTCCTGTCCCAACGCCTGTTGCCTGTGACATAGCAGCAGGTGCACCGCCTACGGGGATGAAGTGAACGCCCGCGCCGATGAAGATGCCGCCGAGTACGATGTACACTAATAAGAGTATATCAAACATCATCGTGCATCACTCCGACTCTTCCTTGTAAGTTCCATAGCGTTTCCGTGAGTAGCTCTCGAGGTAGACGTTCATGACGATGAAGATGATAACCATGATCACTCCAGCGACAGGCGACCACCATCCCTTAACCACGACTTCTTTCCAAAAGTGCAGGTAAACGACGAGGCCAAACCCGAGCCCGGTGAGAGGCCCACCGAATTTAGAACAGAACCACGCACAGTCGATTGAATTTCTGAGACCTGATTCGGCTTTACGCACGACACTCCCTGAGTGCGCTGCGTTCACACCCGAACCGTAAGGTCTGTCTTGGTAGTACCTGTCCGTTCCTAGATGGACATCGCCCACTGCGGAACCGACACCTCCGAGCGCAATTCCCCATATGAATGCAAGAACGACGAAGGGGAAAGGACTCAGGTTTTGTTCAATTAAAACCCATGTTAACAATAGAACACTAAAATTCGCTACAAAGCCGTGTGCCATCAACACTGGTGTATGCGTCCTAAGTACATCCAGGTACACGGGCTGCCCGAACCGAGATTGGCTCGCGATTCTGCCCATATAGGATGTCGTTGCATAAACGCCGTGAATCAGAGACGTGATGAAAGCACCGGCAACAAGAGCGAAGAAGACGCCGATCAAGCTGTAGTTGTTGGTAACAGACAGGACCGCTAAAGCGGTTGACGCGCCTATTGCTGCGTAGAAGGGATAACTAGCAGGTTCACCTGATATCGCTTTGTTATAGAGTCTGTGCAAATAGCCCATCTGAGGGGCAAGTTGCACTTGAGAATTTGGGTTGCTCTGTGAACCGACATCAGATTCGAGATCCTCTGCCACACCAGCAATGAGGGCCGCTCCGCCAACCAGCGTCAAAGCGCCTAGTTCTACCATCATTTGCGGATCCATTTAACTCCTCCCTTGTATGGTATTTGGCTTTCAAGCCCAGATTTCTAGTCCACTAACCCAACGAACCGAAAAATCAGTGTATTTTGTGGCACTAAAATGATTTAAAATGAATTATTGGCATTATTTGGTTCGTTAGATCACGCATAATTGATAGGTAATAGTATTTAAAATTATTTATATAACAATGAATGCGAAAAAACGAACAAAACGGCTTTCAGGTCGTTTTTTGCAGTTATTTTTTCCCGCGTGATATCTTGCCTAGGCTTGTGCTGCAACCTCACCTTCCGGCGTCTTTGGCATACTGCTCGTCGTTATCTCGTACACTGTTTTCGTGCTAGGGCTCCCGCTTCTTCCTTATCTTTGCCACTCGATAGAGAACAGCAACGCACGCTGCATCGACCAGCACGAACCCACTTACTAAGAGATAGGTGTCTGGTACTCGACTTGGCTGACCGATGAGAAAGCCTCGGTTGCTCGACTTTACCGCGTATCCGGCGTCATCACGCGCGACAACCCAATAGTCAACGAACGTCTTATTGGCGAAAGGCCCGATGTTGGCGACGTACGTGTTCGTTGTGTCGACGTTCATGGGAGCAGCGTATTCGGTTCCTTCGTACCGATAATGCAGTGTCGTGTTAGTGAGCGTGTGAGCAGCATCGGTGATATATGCATTCACCCGGACACGATCTGAGGGTTGCGGAAACTGGGGTTCAATGTTAACGCTTGAGATGTACACTGGATTATCGGCGGGACCCTCTATAGTCACGCTTCCAGCCGCTGTCATCGCATATCCTGCCTCAGGCGTACCGGCAACAAGATACGCGTATAACCAATACACGCCCGGCGCTGCATCAGAAGACGCTGAGACGTTCCAACTGTAGTTGTTTACGACTGCAGGACCTTGCGTCACGTTGGAAGCGGCAAAGCCCTTAGGAACATCGATTTTGGCGCCAGTGACTCCGTCATCGGGATTGGGTATTGACGCGTTGACGTTGAACGACGCTCCTGGCATGACGGTGTTTGGCTCAACGTTCGCTGATGCCGTTTTTGGAGTAACACGAATGTGGCACGCTGAGCACCCTGGGTGATCCGGCGAGTCGTATGATGGTAACGCTGAAACAACGGCAGTCTCAAAAACGCATAGGGTCAGCAGCAGGACGAGAGCGGCTACCTTGACTCGTAACAGTTGTTTCGCGA
>JAJRBK010000191.1 GCA_028679495.1 Methanobacteriota archaeon | reverse complement strand
GCAATTCATTTTTGATGCCACGCTCATCGATTCGCTCGATAAGAGCGTTGACCTTTCCTGCATACGCACGTGGAATAAGATCTACGTACTGGGGTTTGCTGGAGGTACGTAACGCTCCGCTGTAGACCCGCTCTAAGTAGTCGTGTGTTTCAGTCCCGGCGTAATACTGCAGCACCTCTTCAGCGGTGACAGCGTTGCGGCCAAGATTGGGCTTGAGATCCCCCGTGAGGATTTTCATGACGGTTGTTTTTCCGATTGCGTTGGGCCCGAGTATTCCCGTAACACGACCACTTCGTGGGATAGCAAGCCCGTAGAGCGCAAAGCCATTCTGACCGTATCGGTGGGTGGGTTGTTCGAGCTCTTCTGGCAGGCCGATAATGCTGATTGCACCAAATGGACATTTCTTGATACAAATGCCACAACCGACGCACAGCTCTTCTGAGATGATCGGTTTGCCGTCTGGGCTGATGACGATTGCTTCATCACCAGTTCTGACGCGGGGACAGAAACGCAGACACTCGTTGGCGCATTTTCTGCTGCGGCAGCTCTCCTTTTTCAGTACTGCTATCCTCATAATACCAATCGTTTTCGTTGTGCGTGCTTATGCTGGCGGATTGAGGAGTATTGTCCAGCTGACGAAAAAAAATGCAAAGGTCATAAATGCGGTGTAAAACCAATCCTTGAGCTGGTACTCTTTGACGTCGATCTGCAAGCGCGGCAAGAGTGGCCGTTGAATATAAAAAACGACAATAAAGATAAAAATACCATAGCTTGCGCCTACGTAATAAGACAGCAGACCACCGGTAATACCGAGCATCGAAGCCAATAAGGTTTTTTTAATGCCTTCAACGTGCGTCGCCTGCTTTCCTTTTTGAGGCGTTTGGGCCTGTTTCTTATCGGCTTTTTTGTCAGTCTTTTGTGAAACTGTCTTCGGATTTGCTTTTGAAGCCACTTTCCGTTTCGCCTTTGCCATCTTCGACATCAACTAAGCTTTTACTGTATTTATAGCTTTTATGAATTGCAGTCGTAGGCACATAAACCGATGCGATGGCATTCAATACAGGCACTTTCCTATCGCAGCTCCTCGCCGGCTGTCAGCAAGACGGAGCTTTTATGATGAGCGTCGATCGATAGTATCTAGTTCAAATATTGTAATGAGGCTGCTAGCCTTTCATCCCGTGCAGATGCATGAAAACAGTAATGACGAGCGTTGATATCGCTGCTTTGTTGCCTGAGCTCAGCGTGCTTGAGGATGCGAGGTTAGAGAAGGCCTACCAATACTCACCTATCGCCATTCGCCTGAAGCTCGCTAGCAAACGTGGAAAGCAGGATTTGATGATTGAAGCGGGGAGGAGGCTCCACCTCATAAGCACCCCTGTTCAGCCCCCGGCAGTACCGCCGGGCTTTCCTATGCTTCTACGAAAAGAACTGAAAGGCGCACGCGTGGGCGCTATCGCGCAATATGATTTTGATCGGATCGTAGAGGTGCCATTTTTACGTGCAGAAGAACCACGTTATCTGATTTGCGAGCTTTTCTCGAAAGGGAATGTAATCCTTACTGACGCAGCCAAATCTATTATTTTGCCCTTAAGAACGTACGTGTCCTCTGCGCGGCGGGTATATAGGGGACAAATGTACTGTTATCCCCCCACGCAACTCGATCCAGTGAACATTTCGTTTGATAAGTTTGAACATACGCTCGCCGGTATGTCGCGCGATTTAGTGAGAACGCTCGCGACCAGGTTCAACATGGGAGGTCTTTACGCAGAAGAGGTGTGTGCGCGCTCTGCAGTCCTAAAGAACAGCACAGCCGTTACTGCCGAAGAGATAGCGCGACTCTATAGCGCACTGCGCGCGGTCTTTGAGCCCATCAGAACGCGCAAGTTGTCGCCGCACATTGTTTACGCGAGTGGCTCACACCCTATTGACGTCCTCCCCTTTGAAGTTTCGCAGTACGACCGTTGTGAAAAACGCTACTTTGCAAGTTTCAATGAAGCACTCGATGCCTACTTTTCCTCCAGCGAATTATGTCAGCCAGCATACGTTCCTCCACCAAATCCTCTTGAAAAAATAGCCGAAAGGCAAAAAACAGCCATAGAGCAGTTCAAAGCTCAAGAGCTAGAGAATCAGAACAAAGGCGACCTGATCTACAGAGAGTATCAGAAAATAGATCGACTCATAAAAGCCGTAAGAGAAGCACGTAAGGTTCAGTCTTGGAGTGAAGTCGAATCGCAGCTAAAGCTGTTGCCTTTTTACAAACACTTGGATCCGAGCGTAGGCGTTGTTACAATCGAGGTCGATGGAATCTCCCTCGACATCGATACACAAAGCGAAGTGCCACAAAACGCGCAAAAGTACTATGAGAAGGCGAAGGTCATGAGAGAAAAGGCTGCAGGTGCTGAACGAGCGCTGGCGTCTTCCCTGCAAAAGCTGCACAAGAAAGAGCGCGTTAATGCGAATGACCAAAGATCGCAGAAACCGCGCAGAACAAAACGCAAGCCGCGATGGTACGAACGCTTTCGGTGGTTCATATCAAGCGACGATGTTCTTGTTCTTGGTGGGCGAGATGCTGATACGAACGAAGAAATCGTGAAGAAATACTTAGAGCCGCGCGATCTGTTTATGCACGCCGACGTGTATGGAGCGCCCGCGGTCGTCCTCAAGTCAGAGGGCAAAGTAATATCAGAGACCACGTTACAAGAAGCTGCCCAGTTCGCCATTTCGTATTCATCTGTTTGGAAACAAGGCGTGAGATCTGGCCGGTGCTACTGGGTTCATCCTAATCAAGTATCAAAGAATCCTGAACCAGGCGAGTATGTGCCAAAAGGTGCCTTCATCGTCCGAGGTGAGCGGCATTACCTAGAATCTCAAACGCAGCTTGCAGTCGGAGTGTTTAAGGACATGGTCATTGGCGGGCCTGTGCGGGCTCTTCGTAAAAGTGCCCGGTCGATTGTCACAATCGAACCAGGCAAGTATAATCAAAGTGACATTGCTAAACTCATCGTGCGGGAATTACTTGTACGAGCGAAAGAGGATGAACGAAAGGCGCTAAGGAAGATCATAACAGTTGATGATGTGATCAAGTTCGTCCCGCCGGGTACTTCGGATATACTCAATTCTGAACAACGAAAGAGCGATCGGCAATGAAGCCTTTTTGAGAATTACTCGGCGAACGCCGGCTAGAGACAAAGCATTTATAGATAAGTACATAAAAGAGTTACAGGACAGAGCCTAGAAGAGAAGATTGATTACCGAGAGAGATTCAGTCGATACTGCTTTTGGGTTATTAGCAGCTTGCTAACTATATCGATGAATGATGAGCGATGTGTACATCGTTTTGATGTGCAAATCCTGAAAGAGGTATGTAAATATGGCAAAACCGATATTCGTACGGTTCGATGTCCCTGATGACGTCGAAAACAAGGCATTAGAGGCCCTCGAGAGCGCTCGAGATACAGGTAAGATAAAAAAAGGCACGAATGAAGTCACTAAAGCTGTTGAACGAGGAATTGTGCAGCTTGTGCTGGTGAGCATGGACGTTCAACCAGAAGAGATTGTGGCACATATCCCTCCGCTTTGTGATGAGAAAGGGATACCATACGTGTACGTCAAACGTCAGACTGATCTCGGGGCGGCATCAGGGCTAGACGTGGGCTCAGCGGCTGCTGCGATCATAGATGCGGGCAAGAGCAAAGCGCTCGTAGACGAGGTCATAGAGAATCTCAAAAAGATTCGCGAATGACCTGCCGACCAAACGTAGTTCGAGGAGGAAGCAATGGCAGAGAATAGCGATGCAACGCCCGCAGAGGTTATCGAAATCGTGGGAAATACTGGAATGCACGGAGAAGCTAAGCAGATTAAGTGCCGAATTCTTGAGGGTTCGAACAAGGGAAGGATTATTACCCGCAATTGTGTAGGGCCTGTGCAGATCGGAGACGTCTTAATGCTGCGTGAAACTGCTCACGAGGCAAAAAAACTTATGACACGGTGAGAGGATGGAGAAGCGCAAGTGCTCGTTTTGTGGTGACGCGATAGAACTTGGCACTGGGACGATGTTCGTCAAACGAGACGGAACCGTTTTCCACTTCTGCTCGTCGAAATGTGAGAAGAACTACCGTCTTGGCCGTATCCCACGACGGACCGTCTGGACTGAACAAGGGCGTGCAGCACGCAAGAAAGCGTAGAGGAAGATCCATGACTTCCGAAGAGCATATTGAGCGCACGTTTGTTATGGTTAAGCCCGACGGCGTGCAGCGCAAGCTCGTAGGCGAGATCATATCCCGACTTGAGAAAAAGGGCCTTGAACTTCGAGCGCTAAGACTGAAGAATCTAGACATAGAGACTGCGCGAAAGCACTACGAGGAACACAAGGAACAGCCGTTCTACGATCACTTGGTGTATTACATCACCTCTGGCCCTATCATCGTGATGGCGTTTGAAGGATTCAATGCCGTGCGAGCAGTTCGCCAGCTCGTTGGGGCGACGAATCCCATAGAAGCAATGCCCGGCAGTTTAAGAGGGGATTTGTGCCTTGAGAAGGTTAGGAATCTTGTGCATGCCGCCGATTCGCAAGAAGCGGCACAACGCGAGCTCAGACTGCATTTTCGCAGTGAAGACTATGTCACTCAGATGCGACAACGATAGCTGAGACCTCCGATTTGTGTACTGTAATGCCTCACATTACGATTGATCAGGAGAAGTGCGTCGGCGTTGGGAAGTGCGCGAGGGTTTGCCCTAAGGGTGAACGCATCTACGGGGTCATCAAGGTGAAAGGACAGAGAAAGTGCGTGGTGAAGGACTCAAGTTTTTGCCTCGGGTGCACGACGTGCATCGGGAGCTGCCCCAAAGGTGCTATCGAGATTGATTTTTCAGCACCCAAAACGCGGCGCTAACGCCGAGCACAGAGCTCTATGAAGTTCTTAAAAAGCGTATCTCCCGCTTCTGTGTGCGCTACCTCGGGGTGCCACTGCACGCCGTAAATTGGTTTATCAACGTGCCTCATTGCTTCCACCTCACAGATTTCCGAGCGTGCAAGCCTGACGAATCTATCTGGCAAGCGACTCACCTCATCTGCGTGTGAGGCCCACGTCTTGATTCGCGGTCCCATGCCAACAAGGATGTCATCTGGATCACAGATCTCTACTGTAACGCTGGCGTATCCTCCAAACGTGCCTTTGCGAACGGATCCACCAAACGCCTCAGCAACAAGCTGGTGACCGAGACAGATTCCTAAAATGGGGAGCTGAACCTCTTTGGCGTATTGTTTACAGTTTCCAGTGCGCTCCATCGCCGGCCCCCCGCTTAGAATCAAACCACTTGGATCACGAGCCTGAACCTCCTCCACGCTGAGCGTGTTTCTGACAAGCTCGCAACGAGTGCCGAGATCACGGACAGCTCGATTGATCAAGTGCGCGAATTGGCCGTAGTTGTTTATGACTAGTATTGAGGTCAATATTACTTCCAAAGAGAATTAAAGCAGCGTTAGGCCTCTTTCACGGGGTACACGCGCCACGTCGTTCCGTGTGAGTAGCTCCACTTTTCAATAACAATATCTTCTGAGTTATCGATGAGCATACTGATGTTCGTGCCTACTTCATTGGGACTCATGCCTAGTTCTCGTGCAATTGATTTGCTTTTAAAAAAATGTTTGCCGAGCGTCACTCCTCTCTTTAAGTAACGCAAAATCCTTTTTTGCCTATCGTTAGAGTCAGACATGTTATCTCGCATGTAAATTCCGCTTTAATGTATATAAAACTCTTACCCCTGCAGTTGAAGGTCCCTTGCCTTTTGCG
>JAJRBK010000190.1 GCA_028679495.1 Methanobacteriota archaeon | reverse complement strand
TGTCGCATGCTTGTAGACGAAGGGTCGAAAGCCGACTCCTTGTACGACACCTTTGACGAGTATCTTCGCTCGTTTGTACGCCCGTGCTTCTGATCCCATGGCAATCAAATTGAGGATTTACAACACATGTTATGGCCGATTTCCTAGCTAAAGCTTTGTTCTGGAGTTCAAAAGGTTTAATTAGTTTAGAAACGTTGTACATGCGAGGTAGTCGCATGAACAACAGGACTCGCATCGTCAATGACCCATCCGATTTAGTCCCGCTCTTGCACGTTTTTAAATCCGATACCCACAAAAAAGTCTTCAGTTCGCTCATTGCCGGTTGGAAGACCCAAATTGAACTCGAAGAATTGCTCAACGAGGACATCAACGGTAGCCTCGACATGCTTAAAAAGACCGGCTTGGTCGAGAGCAAGTGGCGTATGCCTGACCCAGGACAAACCCCACAGATTGAATATCATTCCTCTTATGCCCGACTTCGTGCGGATTTCCAATGTTCGATATCTGATGTCTGTGATCTTATTCGTATTGCGATTTCCGACGACGAAATGTTGCGGGACATCGCGGATGCCATGGAAGTTGAGGTAAAAAACGGCAACAGCTCCGTACAAAACCTCTCGCGAACGCTCAAGCAAAGCCCCACGTTTCTCAGAGGAATCGCCAAGCGCTCTGAAAATCTCGTAGTAAAAGGCCACCGCTTTGAGCTTACAAAAAGGTAACTATCTCTTTTGCGCAGATGAATAAAGGAAAGAGCACCAAAATGCAGGTGCTCGTAGAAGTGGCGGCGCTTCAGCCTGCTTTACGCCAGAAAGAAATTGCTGACCGAGTGGGGGTCACCCCTCAAGCGGTCTCTGAGCACATCAAGGAACTGACAATCGACGGTTCTATAACGTGCGACAAGCGAGGACGATATGCGGTTACCAAAGCAGGCATTGAACTCATTATCGAATGGACCAACGAGCTCAACAACTACATCCGGTACATTAGTGAAGACGTTGTTGGCAAGGTCACCGTTTGGACAGCAATCGCTCAAGATGATCTAAACGCACGCTCGCCTGTCAGCCTTATAATGCGCGAGGGCATCCTGTACGCAGCTTTATTCGCCGCTTTTGACAGCGCCCCTCCCGCGTCAGGCGTCACAATTGGGAGCGCTCGTAAGGGAGATGACGTCGGCGTTGAAAACGTACAGGGCATCATTCCTATGAACCGTGCGCGAGTGACGGTTGCGATCGTTCCACGAATTCAACGAGGGGGCTCAGGTGCGGTCGACCTGAAGCTTCTGCGGCGCATCGCTGCGGATAAACCCGTTGCTGTGTTTGGCCTAGAAGCGCTTGTATCAGCACGCAAGGCAGGCATCGCACCCTTTATGCAGTACGGAATCGTTGAAGGTATCACAGAAGCGGCGTTTCGAGGCCTCTCAACCGTCGTCGTCGCAGTCGATGAGCTTGTGCCCCCACTCGTCGCGCGTTTGATATCACACGACGTACCACATGATACTGTAGAACTCAGCACAGGACACTAACGAAATGGCGCACATTATTGCACACCCACAACGCGCCAACATCAAACTTTTTTCGGTCGAACGGCATAATCCCTTAGATGCAACGCTCACGCTCGGCGATACCCCTAAAGGACCGCGTCCAAAGCGTCTCTTGATGACACAAGGGGGTAAAGAGCGTCACAAACGGCCAGCAGAGGTCGTTGAGCTCTTGCGGCAACACGATGTGACGCTTGTGGAGCGGGAGCAGTCGACGGCGGCTGAACAGAAGGTCTCAAACGATCTGATTGCTTTGTTCGCGGCGTTTCAGATCCCTTACGAGCAGGTACGTGTCTGTGGCTTTTGCATCGGAAACAAGCAGTATAAACCAACGAACGAGCGGAACTTCGTGCGCTATCACGGAGAACTCATCTGCATGGAATGCGCACGAACTGAGCTCCATAGGGAGCTCAGTTTCCGCGGTTTTTTAAGCGACGATTACTTCTACCGGCTGCTCGATAAAGCGCGTGACCTTGACCGTCTCACAAGTCTCCTCGACTCAGGCTTTGATCCTGAGCTTACGCGCTTTGACATGCTATCGCGACACGTCGAACGCTTCCGGAGCCTCACAATCGAGGAACTTGCAATCGACGAGCGGCTCAAGGAAGCGCTCAAAAAGCACATGTCCGATCTTTTGCCAGTTCAATCAATCGCCGTAGATCACGGACTTTTAGAGGGAAACGACCTGCTCGTCGTTTCGGCTACCGCGACGGGGAAGACGCTCATCGGCGAGTTGGCGGGCGTTAACAACGTTCTAAAGGGCCGAGGAAAACTTCTGTTTGTCGTCCCTCTTGTCGCACTCGCCAACCAGAAGCATAGTGAGTTTAAGGACCGTTACGCATCCCTCGGCGTGGCGACCAGCATACGAATCGGAGGAAGCAGGATTAAGACGCACGACTGGACACGCATGCAGCCGGATTACGCAGCGGACATTCTCGTGGGTACCTATGAAGGGATTGACCAAGTGTTGCGTATGGGTAAAGCAGACGTCCTCGGGGAGATCGGGACCATTGTCATTGACGAAGTGCACATGCTCGAGGATGAAGAGCGAGGGAGTCGTCTTGATGGCCTCATATCTCGCCTTAAGACATTGGCGCCTCATTCACAGCGCATCTATCTCTCCGCGACGGTCGGCAATCCCGACGCGCTCGCGTGTGAGCTCGGCGCCGAGCTCGTTGAATACGAACAACGACCCGTGCCAATTGAACGACACCTCATCCTCGCACACGACCGCGACAAACGGAAGTTTATAAATACGCTCGTACGACACGAAATCGCACGGACGTCAAGCAAGGGCTACAAGGGCCAATCCATCATCTTTACCAACTCTCGTGCACGATGCCACACGCTGTCACGATCGCTCGCTGTGCGAAGCGCTCCCTATCACGGCGGTCTCTCATACACAGAACGAAAGAAGGTCGAAACCGCTTTCGCTCAAGGTGCTGTCGACGTGGTTGTCACGACCGCTGCGCTGGGCGCTGGCGTAGATTTCCCCGCGTCTCAGGTCATTTTCGAGTCATTGGCTATGGGAATCAACTGGCTTACCACGCAAGAATTTCACCAGATGCTGGGACGAGCAGGCCGACCTGATTACCATGACATCGGCAAGGTCGTTCTGCTCGCCGATCCTGACAAGAAATTCCGAGGCGGCGAGACAGAGGAGGGCGTTGCGATGCATCTTCTTTCAAGCTCTATCGAGGACGTTGATATTGAGTACGATGATGATCAGCAGGCAGAACAGGCCCTCGCGAACGCCACGTTTGGACGCAAGGTGACTATGCTCGCACGCTACGATTCAGCCACATCCTTGAGAAAGTTGGAGCGACTTGGATGCATTGCTCCAAACGGCACCGCTACAAAACTTGGGTACGTCGTCTCATCTCACTTTCTCACGATGGCCGAGACGTCCCGCATTACAGAATCCATAAAGCGAGGGGACGACCCCGTTGACATTATGCTCACACTCGAGGCGTTCACACACGTGTACCTTAATAACGTGCAGAGATATGCGCGAGCGCTGGGGCTGAATCTTTCCCCAAACGTCTTTAGTGGGGGCAACCTTGAGACGCTTTTTTCAGGAAATGGCGATGAGCTTACACGCCTTGATCAAACAGAGCTTGATAGTGTCCTCTCATTTTCTGTGACATTTGTCACATGCGAGTGCGAGAGCTCTCCTTTTTGTGGGTGCCCTGAGCGTAACTTCTCTCGGTGGATCATTGACCAGCGCGTGGAAGGGCTCGAGCCAAAAGCCATTGTAGAACGTATGGGCACGTTCGGCGTTCACGCGTACTCAGGTGACATCATCAACTACCTTGATCAGGTGGTTCGTATAATGGAGTCTATCGAAGCAATCGCGGCCATCTTTAAAAGGAAGGATCTCGCACGTCGTGCTGCTTACGTGAGAGCGCGTGTCGAAGGCTAGTGTGCAGAGGCCTTACGTGCTATGTGGTATACTCGGCGTTGACACGCACATAATCATACGTAAGGTCGCAGCCCCAAGCGGTAGCAGCCTCGCATCCGACCCCTAAATCGATCACAATCTCGATTTCGCTGCTCGTCATAATCGCACGAAGCGCTCCTTCATCGCCACCCCTGAGACGATCGCATATTTGTCCGCTTTCTACCAGAGTGACCGACGCGCCAGTTCTGTTTGAGAGCTTTAAAGAGAGCATTTCAGGTTCAATGTACGCACCCGAATAGCCGACTGCATTGACGATCCGTCCCCAGTTCGGGTCTGCCCCAAAAATTGCTGTTTTGACGAGGGGCGATCGTGCAACTGCCTTTGCTGCTTTAACTGCATCCCTCTGTTCACGTGCGCCTACCACCGTGACCTCTATGAGTTTTGTCGCTCCTTCGCCATCTTTAACGATCATCTTTGCAAGCGCCATACAGACAAAGTCTAACGCCTCTTGAAACTCTGCAAGGTCAATGTCGGCACTGCTCGCACCGGTCGAAACGAGCAAGACACAATCATTGGTGCTTGTGTCACC
>JAJRBK010000189.1 GCA_028679495.1 Methanobacteriota archaeon | reverse complement strand
TCGCCGAGATACGTGCATATCTGGCACAGCATCTCAGCGCAGAACCTAATATGGTCAAACTTGACAGTTCGATCAACGAGCGGATTTGGGAACGAGGTTCAAGCAACCCACCAAGCAAGATTACCGTGCGTGCCATGAAATTCGAAGACGGGGTGGTCGAAGCAGAGCTTTCGGTAGAATCATGAGCTGGCTTGGTACAAGCGAACGTCCTGGAGTCAGGCATGGTCAGACGTGTAGCCATTGATGGCACCTCGGTGCTTGGGGTTTTTGCAACATGTACAGAAGACCTATTAGTGATCTCACCTTCCATAACACAAGAAGCGCGTCATAACCTCGAACGTGAGTTGGCGGTAGATTCGTCACCCCTCTTTATTGGCTCGAGCTCAGTTGTCGGCTCACTCGTTACAGGAAATTCCAACGGCTTCGTGGTTTCCTCCAGTGCATCAAGAAGTGAGATTAAACAGCTTAAAGCACACGCGAACGGGCTTAAAGTGCGAAAACTCCCCGGCAAAATAAACGCAGCGGGAAACGTGATTCTTGCGAACGACAATGCCGCGTTGATTAATCCCAATTTGATCACACGCGCTGAGCGTGTTGTCGAAGAGACTCTGCGTGTAGATGTGCGCCGTGGCACCTTAGCCAGTTTAAAGACGGTCGGCATGGCGGCTTGTGCGACAAACAACGGCGTCTTGGCGCATCCGAAGATAACAGATGGAGAGCTTTCTGTACTAGAAGAGGTGTTTCAAGCGCCTATAAACATTGGAACGATTAACTACGGATCTCCGCTGGTAGGGTCATCTCTTCTTGCAAACACGAAGGGATACGTAGCAGGATTAGAAACCACTGGCATTGAGCTTGGACGCATAGAAGAGGCACTCGGATTTATTTGAGCACGCAAACGGTGTAATAGGCTTTGCATAGCTATTTATTTCATAACTTTGCGACTACTATTTGCCCAGCGAAACGGCTCACGCAAGTTAGCGCCCTAACATGTGCCAATCGATCGTTGAGCAATATCTTGATACAACGAAGGGCGATAGGTGCCGATCATGGAAAAAAGAACGTTTCGTATAACAGGTTCCTTTAAAGCAGGACGTTCATGGGAGCGATTTACAAAAAAAGTCATGAGCAACAACGAAAAAAACGCAGCTGAGAAGCTTTACTCGTTGATTGGTAGTGAACACGGCCTGAAAAGAAACATGATTCACATTGAATCTATTGAAGACCAAGGGGTGTAAGCATGGCGAGCGAACAAGAGCAAAGAGTGTTAGTTGCCCAGTTGCAGCAGCTCGAGGCTGAGGCGCGAGCGTATGAGCAGCAAATGGATGTTATAAATTTCACAATGCAAGAGATACAACACGCAATCGAAGCTACTGAGGTTCTCTCAACAACAGATATCGGTAAGGATTCACTCATTCCTATTGGAGCTAACTCATACGTGTGCGGCTCGATTCCACAAGCAACGAGAATTATAATCGGACTTGGATCAAGCGTTTCAGCAGAGGTTGAGGTCGCCGACGCTGTTAAGCACCTAAACGAGCGTAGAACCAAGCTCACAGAGGTGCAGGGACAGTTTGCAGCGCGTTTGAACGAGATCAGCGCTCACATGTACGCTCTCCAGACGCAGCTGCAGGCGGCTAGGTGATGTTTGACAGCTTAAAGAAAAGGCTCAACCAATTCAAAGATAGTATCAGCAAGCAAGAGAACGAGCTTGACGAAGCTGAATTTGAAAATGCCGATGTCACCGCCACGAATAAAGGTGCTGAAGAAGCGCGGTCAGAGCGTCAATCTCTGGATGCAACCCGACCACTCGGACAAGATCCAGATAAACCACAACTTCAATCAGCACGCTCACTAAAAGAGAGGGACACAAGCGCTGTTGCAAAGCAGGGCACGAGTAAAGCGTTCTTTGAGCGGGAGATCAAGCAGAAAGATCTCGAAGAGCCGCTGTGGGAACTTGAAATGGCACTGCTTGAAAGTGACGTTGCGATGTCTGTGACTGAGGGAATTGTCCGAACGGTATCCGATGACCTTGTAGGTAAGAAGCGAAAGTGGCGACAAGATGTCGGAGGGTTGGTGAATGACGCCCTTCGAGATGGAATTGAGCGGGTGCTTGACGTCAACGGTCTCGATTTCGACTCATTTATTCAGCGAGCCGCTAAGCCAGTAACGATTGTTTTTACTGGTATCAACGGAACAGGAAAAACAACGACGATTGCAAAGATTGCTCATCGGCTCAAATTCCAAGGCTATTCCATTGTTCTTGCGGCTGGCGATACATATCGTGCTGGGGCCCTGGAGCAAATAGAGCGGCATGCAGAGAATCTCGGAGTAAAACTCATTAAACATCAGCAGGGTGCAGATCCTGCCGCGGTCATCTATGACGCTGTGCAATATGCCCGGGCAAAACACAAGGACGTCGTTTTGGCAGATACAGCAGGACGCATACACACGAACGTCAACCTTATGAATCAGTTAAAGAAAATAGAACGAGTCATCAACGCTGATTTAGTTATTTTTGTTGATGAAGCGCTTGCGGGCAATGATGCCGTTGAACGCGCACTACAGTTCAACACCGCGATGCCGATCGATGGGTCAATTCTAACAAAAGTCGATGCTGACTCTAAAGGCGGAGCTGCTATCTCTATCGCGCGCGCGACGGGCAAGCCGATTCTCTTTCTCGGCGTAGGGCAGGGATATGAGGACATCATAAAATTTGACCCTGAATGGCTTATAAACAGGCTGCTTGAAGAGGAATCGACGTAAATGGTACTTGAAAACTTAGGCACTTCATTGCGGGATACCCTGAAACGCATCGCCCGCGCTAATCGCATTGACGAGAAAACCCTCAGTGAAGTCATACGAGAGATTCAAAGAGCGCTTCTTAGCGCTGACGTTAACGTCGCGCTTGTACAGCACCTGTCACGGCGCATCAAGGAACGAGCGTCAACCGAGCAGCTTTCAGAAAAGTTGAATCCGCGACAACAGATTGTTAATATCGTGTACCAAGAGCTCGTTGCACTCTTGGGGGATCCTGTCAAGCTTCCGCTGACACGCCATATAGTCCTTATGGTCGGACTACAGGGAAGCGGAAAGACCACAACCACAGCAAAATTGGCTCGCTATTTCCAAAAGAAGGGGTTAAAGTCAGCCGTTGTTTGTGCAGATACCTACCGCCCCGGGGCTTATGATCAGCTTTCACAACTTTGTGAGCGAATTAATGTTGCGTTTTATGGGGAACGCGAGAGTAGAAACGCCATCGAGATAACAGCACACGGCGTTGAGCAGCTTAAGCGATATGACGTCATTCTCGTTGACACCGCTGGACGTCACGCGCTGGAATCAGAGCTTGTGCTCGAGATGAAAGGAATTAACGATATCGCTCGAGCAGATCAACGGTTTTTGGTTCTTGACTCTGGGATCGGACAGCAAGCGAGTGAACAAGCTAAGGCTTTCGACGAGGCAATAGGCTTGACCGGTGTTATAGTCACGAAGCTTGATGGAACTGCAAAGGGCGGTGGCGCTCTCTCGGCTGTTGCAGAAGTAGGAACTGGCATTGCGTTTATTGGTGCCGGCGAAACTGTCGACGACCTCGAGAAGTTTGAGCCTGATAGGTTTATCTCTCGACTCCTCGGCATGGGCGACATTCAAACCTTGGTTGAGATGATCGAGGAGGAACCCCCGATAGAGGCAGAAGACGCAGAGGCTATGTTAAAGGGCGATTTTACGCTCAAAGACATGTATAAACAAATGCAAGCAATCGGAAAGATGGGGCCATTACGCAAGATTGTACAAATGCTCCCACTTGGATCGCTCGGCGTAGAAATACCCGATGACGCGCTTGAATCAACGAAAGAGACGCTCGAGCGATTCAAAGTAGTCATGGATTCGATGACCGATGAGGAGCTCGAGCATCCGCGTGTCATCCGCTCTTCACGAATTAAGCGCATAGCACGCGGCTCAGGCGTGTCGGCTGATTACGTGAGGGAGCTCCTCAAGTACCACAAGACAATGCAAAAAGCGATGAAGGGCGTTCGTTCTCAAAAGGAGATGCAGAAATTCTTAAAAAGACAGGGCCTCCAATAGCGACGTTTCTTAGCAGCAGACTGAACAGTGAGTCACAAAAGTTCTAAAAGCTCTGTTTTCTTTTTTTCATAGGCCTCGCTTGTTATGAAGCCTTTTTCACGTAACACATCAAGCTTTTCGATTTGTTCGATAATATCTTGCTTCATACTCTGTTGCTTGTCGTCTTTGACCATCGGTCCCCTTGTCGGGATTGGCCTTATTCATCATAAACTTTATGTATTGTTACGACCTAATTGTGAAGTTTGGCAAACACATCGGTGCACGTTGCGACGCTCGAAAGAGACCACGGGTTAAAAAATCAGAAAGCCGCCGGAGGGATTTGAACCCTCGATCTGCTGATGATCCTTTGAGCATTTCTCAAATACGAATCAGCCGCTATGCCGAGCTTAGCCACGGCGGCTCAGCATGTCATAGTCACAGCGATGCTATAAATGTATTTACATCTCAAGCAATGTGTCTTACTCGCTGGCCCCTAAACGTAACCTGACGGGCGATTTGTCTCAATTGATGTCGGAGAGAGGAGATACTAAGGAAGTCGAAGCGACGACTTCGATGAGTTCATAGCTCAAACCTTGCCTAATACCGAAAAGCTCACCAGCGTCTAGATTCTTATCATAAACGATGGGGGGCGTGCACCTTATCGCCCCATATGAAATCAGCAAGCTTGACAACTCGATGAGGCTTAAGTAGAGCGCTGCTCGTTACTTAAACGCGCATAGTGGGTTGATACGGGCACGAGGGCTGAATAATAGCACCATTCAACTCAACGTCTGAGGCGCGGTTGAGATCGCCTATTCACTTTAAGCAAACTCAAGACTGTGCGACAGCTTTTTAGCGCTGCGAGGAAACTCGCATAAGGAGGGAAAGGAACCATTGATTCAGTTTTAGTCAGATACGGAGAGATAGGGATCAAAAGTGATAGAGTTAGGAGTCGGTATGAAAGGATTCTCGTTGAAAATATACGGAAAACGCTTGTTTTTTGTGAGATTTCATACGATTCAATCACTCGCGATTTTGGACGCATCTTCGTCAAAACGAGGGATACTCGAGCGGCGCTCGCTATAGCACGCGTCTTTGGAGTCGTTTCAACAAGCTGCGTCGAGACCTGCGCTGCCGATCTTGACGTAATAGCATCTGCCGCTCTTGAGTTGGTAACGCCCTTTCTCACTCACGGGGAGTCTTTTGGGATACGTGCACGCCGCACTGGAACTCATCGATTTTCAAGCAAAGATATAGGGGTCGTCGTTGGACGCAAAATTGTAGAACGGTTAGCAGCACCAGTCAGACTTTCGCGGCCCGACGTACAGGTGTATATCGATGTCAGGGCAGACCGCGCTTATCTTTATACTGAGATTATTCAAGGGGTTGGTGGGTTGCCACTAGGTACACAAGGAAAAATTGTCGCGCTCATATCGGGGGGAATTGATTCTCCTGTTGCTGCCTGGCTGATGATGAAGCGAGGATGCACTGTTATACCCGTGTTTCTTGATTGTGGTTCTTATACGGGCGCTCAAGGAAAACAGCGTGTGCTCGAATGCTTGAAAGCGCTTGCTGTCTGGGGGCAAGCGCCGTTGAACGTAGCTAACCTGAGACATGATATGAGTTTAGCGAAATTCAAGGAGCTATGCCCAAGACTGACCTGTGTGCTCTGTAAGCGTATGATGTATCGTATCGCAACCGTAATCGCGAAACAGGAAGGAGCACACGGCATTATCACTGGAGAGAGCATTGGACAAGTCGCAAGCCAAACAACGCAGAACCTGCTTGCGATCGATGATGCGGGAGGAGTTCCGATCTACAGACCTCTTATAGGGATGGACAAGACAGAGATCATTCGCTTAGCTCGATACATTGGCACCTATCGACTTTCAACGTATGGAGACTCAATGAGCTGCTCGGCAGCTCACCACCATCCAACTACTAATGCGGATATCAACGAAGTCGCGCAGTGCGAAGCGCAGCTCTCAATATGCGATCTCAGCAATAAAGAGACTGAGAGCTTAACGTGGGATGCGATCTTGCCTGACAAAGGGTACCGTTGGGTTCTATCAGCTAACAAACACGAACACCAGGCATGACGTATTAGTCTGTATCAGGAAAGGGAGATCATGACAAGCTGAAATATAGTGAGCCCGCGGTTATCGATGACTTTACAGGCCAATATCAGTCCAACTTCGTGTAACTTCTTCAAGCGTTCGTCGCAGATACTTTTCATGCAATACGTGCTCAACGTCCGCGTTAAGCAGATTAGCAATTGAGAGTGCGCAAAAAACGACGTCTGCGATTTCTCCTATTGCGCCTTCTTCATGGTGTCGAAGAGCTGAAGCGAGCTCGCCGCACTCTTCCATCAGAACCGAAAGAAGGAAGAGCGGACCAGACGATTCATCAATTTTCCCGTATCGCTCTTTGAGTCTCCTTTGTATGTCGGTAAGCTCCATATCAGCTTCTTGATAACGCTAATCGAACGTCTTCGATACGGATCGTCTTGCGTCCCGCATGCTGCGCAAGCGTCAGCGCTCTTTCGGTTAGATCGATTATGTAGTTTTCCATTACTGTTGCAAGAGCCTGAGCTGCTTCTTGGCTCACACGCTCAGCGCCTGCTTT
>JAJRBK010000188.1 GCA_028679495.1 Methanobacteriota archaeon | reverse complement strand
TCACCTTCACGAGCGATTGCGCAATCGCTTTGAGCCTTCCCGGCTGCGTGTCCGAGCGCTTGTCTTCGTGGCTTCATTTGGATATCGGCGGGCAATGCTCCTACAAGAGGGGTTGTTGTGCCCTCTACAGAGGCGAGTGAACGTGAAAGATACATTAGTCCTCCGCACTCGCCATAGATAGGCATCCCCTCGGCAGCCCTTGCTCTGACATCATCGAGCAAGTTGTGATTTTCACCAAGCTTGAGTGCGTGAAGCTCCGGGTAGCCGCCACCAAAATAGAGCGCATCGACCTCAGGCATAGTGTCGCGTATCGGAGAAAAAAAGACTAAATTTGCTCGCTTTTCCAACGCATCGATATTTGATCGGTAATAAAAGCAGAACGCTTCGTCATATGCGATTCCTACAGTTGCTTCGTGCGTAATGTGTAAATAAGGGGGTCTGTGCTTGGTAATCTCAGCAGCAAGCGCACGGATACGTTCCATATCGAGGGAATCACTAATCGATCGTAAAGCGTCGGAGGATAGTGTGGTTTCATCCCCCATATACAACCCGAGGTGACGGGAGGGAATTCCAGGGGCATCTTTCCTTATTGTGCCAAGCAGCGGAATGTTCACCGCTTGCAACGCCTGTCGAATACTTGCTGCGTGTTTTTCGCTCCCTACCTTGTTCGCCACCACTCCAGCAATAGTGGTGGTATACGGCGTAAACGCGAGGTATTTGACAAACCCGAGGGCTGTTGCGGCCACACTCTCAGATGAGGCGCTTGCGTCGACGACAAGCACAACGGGAACGTGAGCGACATCTGCAATCTTGGCGCAGCTTGATATGCCATCATAAAGGCCCATTGCCCCCTCAATAACGACATAATCAGCGTCACATTTTGCTAGCTCTCGTCGTACGCCCCCCTCCCCCATCATGAATGCATCGAGGTTGTAACACGGTGAACCAGTAATCTTTTCCAGATGGCTCGGGTCGATAAAATCCGGACCTACTTTGCAGGACTGGACTTTGTATCCAGCATCCTTAAGCGCTTTAAGAATTGCCAAAGTGATCGTGGTCTTTCCGATGCCACTTTGAGTGCCCGCAACCATGAGGCCCTTCATATTCCTCACTGCAGTTATATGAGTTAATAAATCTGTCTGATAGCCTGCTGCGAATACAAGCTTAATGAAGCCGTGAAAAAAAACCAGGAAAATGAACGCGCAGAAAGTACTGCGCACAAAAAAAGCTTAATTGCTTTCCACGCTGCCTTTTACGTTCTCTGACTCAATAACGTGATTAGTCGCTTATCTTTTCAAAAAATGACTTGTCGACCCCACACGAGGGGCAAACCCAGTCTTCAGGCAGTTCACTAAACGGAACGCCTTCAACCTCTTCGTCATAGATCCATTCGCAAACCGTACATTGCCATTTCTCCACTGTGTATCACCTTTATTCACAGTATTTTGCAGACACGTATATAATTTCTAGTCATTAAACGAGCGTCCCCATCCTGCGTGCCGGCACGACACGTGAATATCTGCATTCGCGCCCTAAGCGTGCGAGCGTGTCTCTTATCGTGTCGCTTCTGCTTACTGGAGGCATTTAAGCTGACACGCGGAAAACTCTTATCTCCTTTGACTTCAATCATCGATTGTGCCGATAAGCGTCTCCTCGTCAGTTGCTATAAGTGCTACGGTGTACCTCGTTTGGGACGTGTTCACAGACATCTATCGCTGGCGGGAATGGAATCCCTTTGTAATAGGGGTGACCAGCATATCGGGGGGGAACATCTGGGCGCCGGGCGGCGCTTTTGTTGTTAAGTACAAGACTGATTTTACGCCCATTCAAGCAACAACCCGATCGTTTGTTCAAGAGGTTCTTCCAGGAAGGCGAATTGTTGTCGCTGGCGAAGTGCTCGGATCCCAAGGCACTATGACCTACGACTTCACGCCCTTCGGACCGAAGACGATCGTCTCTGCGACCGAAGTGTTTGCTGAGACTGAATCTGAATATCGCAATGCCACCATAAGTGCTATCACACAGAAGCTTTTATCACTACTGCTTGGCGGCCTCAAGGGCTATGTCGAACACATAGGGCACAAAAACCGCCCAAGACACGGCTAATGTTGCTCGCACTAGCTTTGGATTTACGCGCTGAGGGTGGATTACTTTTTTATGGATGGGTGCGCATGACTCCAGTTGCTTATGAAGGTTCTTATTGCGTATGACACACGCTACGGGACGACTGAAGAGATCGCACACTGGCTAGCTGAGGGCTTGGAGACAGACTGTGATATAAAGAACGTTGCTGACGTCACTAACCTTGACTATGACCTCATCATCGTTGGATCGCCGATGTATACTGACGAGCCTCTGCCAAGCGTGGTCCAGTTTCTGCACGATCGCGGCGCGCTCCTGAGCAGTAAAAAAGTCGCGCTCTTTCTCGTCTATGACAGGCTTGTTGCTAGCAAGCACGACACGTACGAAGAGATGATTAGAGAACAGGCACCACCGAATATCCTTGACGTGGCGATTTTTGGCGGTTACATAGATGTCGCAAAGCTCAATGAGAACGACCAGCGGACAATAGCGGACTTTTTTAGCCGGCTTGGCCAGCGATACAACATATTGGATAGCCGCAACAAAGAAGAGGTTCTACGATTTGCCCAGCGTTTGAAAGATCAATGGATGAAAACAGAGAGCACAACCGAGGGATAGGTTGCATCAAGATTCAAGCCCTTGATAGCCTTTGATGACTAGCGCTTGGTCTTGCGTTTGCTTTTGTACTTCTTATCTTCAGCGACGATTCTTTTGACTTCGGCATCATCCCGAGGAAGCTTTAATACAAACGACCCGTGACACGGCTTTACGTACGTTACCATAATGTAGGTGGCGCCGATTCCGACAGGTACGGGCGGCACGCCGATCAAGCGTCGGTCAAAGACCTTGAATCCCGGCTCCACGTAATAGACCTCGTCGGCGTGCTCGCTGATATATCGGAGTGTCTCTTTAAACGTGGCATTTTTCATCAAAATCTCATAGTTCATTTGCTCGATGCAGCCAGCCATTTATGCCTCCCGATTGCTCGCAACCAATAGCGAGGCGCTCGTTTGTGACAAAACAAATAAGGTGTATAGCAATCTTTCTCGCTCACACTTGTCATTGCTGTGTGTACGTCCCTCTCACACTCACCGAGCGCTACGATCGAGCTACTCACGCACTTAAAGCTGTTAGATGACAAGCTCTGATAAAAACAGCTCTAAGCGATGTGTAGCTCCTGTTTCAACCTCTCCTTATTGAATCCGACGATGACAGAATCACCTATGACGATCACAGGAAATGAGTACCCTTGGGTGAGTCGATACACTTCGCGCAGTATTTTTGTGCGCTCTTCTCCGGTAAGCAAATCGACGTCGACATAATCGAAGTCTACGTTATTCGCTCTTAGAAACTCCTTGGTCGCACTACAGTGCGGACAGGTACTTAACGTATACGCTTTGACCTTCACACTTTGTCTTTTCATTTGGCTGCTATTTAACAGTTATGAAGGAGACAAATGCTTAAATTCACGGTTTTTTCGCCCAGCGTGTCGATGGCTCCAAGAGTAGCTGCATCGTTGTATTCGCGTGCGTGCACGGAGAGACGCAGCAAAAGATCAAATACGTGGAGCATTCTTTATATGGCTAAAAATCATTTGATAGCTACATCGCTCCTTTAAAGGGCTGGAGAACCAGCATGCAAGAATTTACGCAGGCTCACGAGTTGCGAAACACACTACGAATTGGCACAAGCGGCTGGAGCTATGATGACTGGGTTGGTCCGTTTTATCACACCACTGAGCGCCCGAAATGGCTTGACTTTTACGCTAACTTCTTTAACACCGTTGAGATTAACAGCACGTACTACCGTATCCCCGGTCAAAAGCTCGTTGATGTGTGGGTTCAAAAGGCCCTCAAGTATGAGAGTTTTGAATACTCGCTCAAGTTTCCCCGGTTCTATGAACTTGACGACCTTGGCCCGCTTGCTGCCGAGTTCGAGACCGTCGTCGCGCATCCCCTTAACGAGAATCGTTTATTAGGGGCGATTCTCATTCAACTCACGCCCTACGTCAAGCGCATCGAACACGGATATCGAACGGGTAATCTTGAAAAGTTGGATGTCTTCCTTGGGTCGCTTCACACGCGAGACTACACCTATTTCGTAGAGTTCCGCCATGCGTCGTGGCTTGACAGCGAGCGAGTGAATCTTGACCCGGGGACAAAAGACGTGCTCGAAGATAATCACGTTGGGCTTTGCGTCGTTGACGGGCCCTCTTTTCCTACGGTGCTCTCAGGAGCCTCCCGAACATCAGAGAGTGCTTACATCCGCCTACACGGAAGAAATGTGGAAGAGTGGTTTAAAAGACATCGAGATGATGAAACGGCGTTGTCGAAAAGGTATGATTACGTCTATACAGAAGACGAGCTGATACCGTGGAAAGAGCGAATCCTAGCACTCGAGAAGGACTTAGGCGGCAAACGACGTATCTGGGTGTACTTCAACAATCATCCGCGAGGCAATGCACCGCACAACGCGCTCATGCTTAAGCACCTTCTCGGACAGGATCTACCAGAACAGCTCGAAGAGAGGCCGCGAAGCACTGCTCCGACCACGCTTAAGGAGTGGGCGCGCCGATCGTAGTCGGGTCACGCGAAGCTAGGCGAACCCTCTATCGTGCGAGTTCAGACTCTGATTTTTGCTCCTTTACGTCTTTGGGCAGCTTTTCGTACGAATCGTAAATCGCTGCTTCGTTTTGCGAAACAACCACAAACTTGCCGTCATCTGTCCTAAAGACCGCTCCCTCTGCAAGGTCTGCTTCAGCGACGACCGCTGCAACGGCATTTCGTGGTTTACACTTATATTCACGCACATCAACGCCTTTTTTAAGACTGACCAAGAACTTCTTTGACATCGTTCATCTCTTCTCCTAGTGTGTTTACATCTGACGCCGGCGCATAAGTAAGACGCTTAGGATTAATGCGACAATGAAGTAAGCGCCCATGACGTAGAGGCTAAGCTGTACTTCCGGATAGTATTGCGTCAACGAAAGCGTCTGGCTGGCGCCACTAGCCGCTTGTGGGCCGGTCGTGGTCGTGAACGCCTTGTCGGTGGGGTAAGGTATGTCGAAGATATATGTCGCAATACCAGCCGCAAAGGTGATGGAGAACCAGGGCTTGAATTTGGCAATTGAACCGACAGCGTCGACGATTGGCAGTATAAGGAAGAAGCTAAAAAACGTTAAAATGAGCGAGTACACCGAGGAACTCATAATCGCGCTAAAGAGATAGGAAATCGCTAAGATCGCGAACAAGTAGGCGAGCGCATAAGCAAACGATAGTCCTGTGTTGGCAGGGATGCTCCCATCGATCACCCGCACTGATGTAATCGCGATCGCATAGTAGAGCGCAATGGTGCCCACAGAAACGAGTGCGCTCGCTATGAACTTGCCGCCGAAGATGACCTCTTTGCGGATCGGATTGGGGAACAGCAAAAACCCGGTCTTCGATTCGAACTCTGAAACGATCGCATCAGCGCCGAAGAAGGTTGCGCTCAATATCGATAAAATGCCGAGAAATCCAAGCATTTGCCCGATGAACTCCTTTGGGTCCTTCTCATATTGAGTGCCGATAGCAGGGGGGACAATTAAGAAGATGGAGCTGATGATGATCGTTAAAAGAACGATGGCGAGCAACCGACGTCCGCGCAGGTACTTTAGAAGCTCGTATTTCACTACCGTGCCAATTTGCCGTGCGCTGCTTGGTGCCATCTAAAACTCCCCCTCAGGAATAAGGGACAAGTACACGTCCTCAATCGCACCGCGCCGCGGGATGAAAGACGTCACTTTCACGCCCGTGGCGAGAATACCCCGAAGCACTGTAAATTGTTCTTTCGTGCCTCCGTCAAGTTGCGCGACTAACGTGAGCGTTTCTATACGTTTGAGTGCTCGCACCCCTCTCAGAGCTTTGACTGCCCTAAACTCAGCTGCTGTTATGGGGTTGAGCGTGTTGATTACGACGGTGGTTCCTTTCGTTGCTGAGAGATGTTGGACTGAGTCATATGTCAACAAGGTACCACGGTCGATTATCGCGACTTTGTCGCACACCTCCTGAACCTCGTTCAAGAGATGTGAGCTCATTAAAATCGTAATATCTGTCTTCTTAAGCTCTTTAATCATATCGCGCACCTCAACCATACCTCGCGGATCAAGACCGGATGTGGGCTCGTCGAGGATGAGAACCGCTGGCTCATGCAAGAGGGCTTGTGCGATCGCAAGCCGCTGTTTCATACCCTTTGAGAAAGTCCGTGTCCTGTTGTCCACGACCTCAAGAAGTTTGACTTGCTCTAAGACTGCGTGCGTACGTTCTGCTACGGCGCTGCTCTTCATGCCACGAATTGTCCCTATATAGGAGAGACATTCTCGTGGCGTGAGCTGGGGATAAAACTCAGGCGTCTCTACCACTGCACCTACGTGGTCGAGAGCCGATTTAGGGTGGTTGATAACGTCTTCCCCGTTGAGGTAGGCTCTACCGCTTGTCGCCCGCAGGAGATTTGTGAGAATCTTGATAGTCGTCGTTTTACCTGCGCCATTGGGGCCGAGGTAGCCGACGCAGACGCCTTTTTCGATTCTCAGGCTAAGATCATTTAGTGCAACGTACTGGCCGTATTCCTTCGATAAACGCTCGATGACAATCGGATCCGTCATTTAATCAACTTCGAGTTGCGATTCACCTGCTTAAATAATGTAGGTGCCGTGAAACTTGTATACACAGTGTACCAATCGGTTTAAATATTGTGGTGTTTTCTCGGGGCGGTGGGCAGCACAGGTAAGCTACCAACTTCTATGACGAGAAAGCATACGTTAATCCACTAAAACGCGCTGCCGAGACTTAACCCTGAAAGTGGCAGCTCGACGCACGGGTAGCTATTCTGCTAAACGCAAAGCTGGAAGTGCTAAGTAACAGATATCAACAGCTTTATTAGAGATCAATCAGATAGCCTTCGTTGCTGGGCTCGTGGTCTAGCTGGTTATGACGTCGCCTTGACATGGCGGAGGTCGTGTGTTCGAATCACACCGGGCCCATCGTTCTTTTTGCCAATGGATGCAGTACAGCCATTGGTTGACTCTTTGTCGGTTGCGCGAAATATGTCTAGGAACAAGCACAACAAGGATAAAAAGTTGCACAACTCTGAGGAGAAGTTGCACAACTCTAATATCAACGACGAGGGTGTTGATCTGACGTGGCAAGAAGCGGTCGATCTGCTGCCTGAAGATGAGGTCGAAGGCAACTCAGAAATCTACTACTTCACCGACGAAGACGGCACCGTTCACTCACGCGAGTTCCTTGTACAAGAGCTTGTTGCCGACGATACAGAAGACGTGGAAGACTCTCTAAAAAGAGAACCACGCAACGTGCATGTTCAAAGGCTGAAGCCTGGCACTACAGACATC
>JAJRBK010000187.1 GCA_028679495.1 Methanobacteriota archaeon | reverse complement strand
TCCGGCTGTATCGGCGTTAAGTGGTGGACAAACGAAGAGGTACAGGTTACGTCTGATGCTCGGTTTGACAAGGAAGCGATTAGGAGGAGTCTGCTTTACTTGGACACACACACGCGGCGGCGCACGCACGGCGTGCATACTGCCGCGCTCTTCGATGCTCAAGGCGAGCTGCTCTCCCAGGCGGTCGATGTTGGACGGCATAGCGCTGTAGACAAGGTCATCGGTGCCCATGCAGGCAACGATTTCTCGCAGACGTTTCTGTTGTCATCAGGGAGACAGCCCGCTGGCATGGTGCTTAAGGCCGCCCGAGCAGGCATACCGCTCATCGTATCAAAGGCGGCACCTATTAGCACCGGCGTTGAAGCAGCATTGCAGGCAGGCGTCACGCTCATATGTTTTGCGAGTGAACGCCAGTTTGCCGTCTACACGCACGAGGAGCGCCTTGTGTGACTGATTTTACGCGCATCGCTCGCATTCCTCCTGGAATATAGCTGCTTAAACTGCCTACATCGCTTAGCGACCCAAAAGTCCTCATGTATCGAAGCTGAAAATACGGAATCAAATGATCCTCGCTTTTCCCCGAGCTTTAGCGGGTAAGAACTAGCCAAAAAAGGGAAAAACCTTAGGTACGTTCCCCTCCCTTTAGATCGTATCGGTTTAGCACGCGTGCGTGTAACAGTACATGAGTGGGAACATGAAAAAAATAGCATTTGTTGTCGTCGGCGTGCTTGCATTGCTCCTTTTCTCGAATGTGATAGTGCTCACCGCTGGAGCATCAGATGACGATGAAAAGGTTGTCATCCCGAACGAGTGGCACGGCAAGAACAAAGTTGTTATTCCACAGGGCGACCTCGTACAAGTTGTATATATAAAGCGGACTGATGACTCAGCGGTTGTGACAAATGACCCAACGCTCGTCTACGACGGTCCGTGGACGGGGACGGAGCCGTTCCCTAACCAACATTATTACAACGGCTATGATGTCGCTGATTGGCATTGGGTGCTGTCTAAGTCTCAAAATCCAAGAGGAGTAAAATACGTCATTAATCCGAGCACGGCGATTATCAAATATAGGCTGACGCCGCCCGCCGTCGTCAACGCCATACAAAACGGTTTTCAAGCGTGGAACGGTGTCGGTCCGAAACCGACAAGAAGTTCTGTGTTATACACTTACGACGGTGTGAGTTTCACTGCGCGCCACTCAGACCGGATAGACAACAAGAATGTCGTCTCATGGGCGTCGATACGGGATTCCAACGGCAATCCTGATCCCAACGTTGTGGCAGTGTCTTATATGTGGTATAGAACATCTGATCACGGCCTGCTTGATTGTGACACCGTATTTAACACGTTCGTTACATGGGGTATCAACAGCGGCGGATCCACGTTTGACATCCAGGACATCGGCACACATGAGTTCGGACACTGGACGGGCTTGAATGATATATACGACAGCCAATACACTCCAATGACCATGTACGGCTATGCATCGCATGGTGAAGTCTACAAGCGAACGCTCGAACAGGGCGACATCCACGGGGTTGAAGTAGCTTACGGAATGCCGTTAACATAGCGCATCCAGATCGTGGTGCGAAGACTCCCTACTCACGAGGGAATTGAGAGCCACTTTCCACTTTTTGCAGAGGAGCGATGTGATTACTGGCACGCAAGGAACCAGATATCGTCAGTTCCGTTCCTTGTGAGCAGCTTATTCTCTCAGACGCATTCAGTGGGAATTCTTGAGATAGCTCGTTCGGCCGTTCATTTCTAATACGTCTGCAGTTTCAAAACGGAAACTCAGCCGCCAATAGGGCGACTCATCTCGATTCGAAGCCGGGCCCTGACTTTTCTCTTCGCCAGTATCGTGTCGTTGCAAAGAGGTGCCCTTGCCCTTCATGCCAAGCACAGATCTTTGTAACGATAATTTCAAATCGTTTCCTATCGTACGTGCACTAGGCGAGTAACACTCATGGCAGATACCACCATAACGTTCAACGTGCTTGGCATGACCTGCACGATGTGTGCCCTTGCTATTGAGAAGCAGCTATCAGACCAAGAGGGCGTGGCACACGCAAACGTCAACTTCGCGTTAGGGCAAGCCACAGTGACGTATGATCCGAAGAGCATACGCCCAAAGCAGCTCGTGCAGGCGATACGTGACGTGGGATACGACGTCTTGGTCAAACAAGCCGAACTCGAGATTACAGGGATCGTCTGCGTTTCGTGCGTTAACACCATTGAAAACGCGCTTAAAGAGCTCCCGGGGGTGATCGATGAAAGCATCAATCCTGTGACCGCGCAGGCGATCATTGACTATGATCCGTCCGTCGTAACGTTGGAAACAATGATACAGACGATACGCAGCACAGGATACGACGTCACAGAGATCCCACCGATCGGAGCAGAAGCGGAGCTGGTCGATCGGAAGAGAGCATTTCAAGCACGTGAGATTAAACAGTACCGCAATCAATTCCTCTTTACTGTTATTTTCGGGATTCCACTTCTGCTAGGAATGCTTGCACCGTATGTCCCGCTCATTCCACCGGTTTTCATGGATCCTGTGTTTCAGTTCGTGATAACCACTCCGGTGATGGTGATCATTGGCTATGGCTTCTACCGACGGGCAATCATCTCGATTGCCCATAAGGGAGCGAACATGGACGTCCTCGTCTCGATGGGGACGCTTGCCGCTTTTGCATACAGCACCGCAGCCACCTTTATCGTTCCTGGCCCCACCTACTTTGATACCTCCGTCTTTATCTTCGCGTTTATCCTTCTCGGTCGTTATCTTGAGGCTCGTGCAAAAGGTGGGACGTCTGAAGCTATACGAACGCTGTTGCAACTGAAGGCAGAGTTTGCGACCGTCATACGAGAGGGTGGGGAGATCAGCGTACGAGCAGACGACGTCCGAGTCGGCGATACAGTCCTCGTACGACCTGGTGAGAAGATTCCTGTCGATGGAATTATAATCGACGGGCGTTCCGCTAT
>JAJRBK010000186.1 GCA_028679495.1 Methanobacteriota archaeon | reverse complement strand
TGCTCTTCCGATCTTGATATTGTTTAACGCGCGTTATATACGGTAGAGCGTCTCAGAATCGACAGCCTTAGCGAGCCGCTCGAGACAGCATTTCGCTTCACTTGATTGGAGGGGTCGCAACGGTGCGCAGGCTTCACGCATGTTTAACGCTGCCATCTCTTGGAGGTATTCATCTTGTGAGCAGCACATATCAGTCAGGTCAAGCTCAACTTGTCGGGGCGCATCATGGACCCCATCGACGAGGTCGTCGTGAATTTCGTACGCAGTGCCAAGCGCCCGAGCGTATGCAGATAACGCGTCGATGTCTATGCGCGTTCCTCCACCGATGACAGCGCCAATTCTTGTTGCGGCCTCGAAGAGCGCGGACGTTTTTTTCGTAATGATCTCAAAGTACATCTCGGGCCGCATAACCCGATCTGCTGTAAACGCGTTCACTTCGAGGAGCCCTCCTTCACACATGCAAGCGGTAGCGGTGGCAAGTGCTTTTGCCACGCGAGGGTCGGGGTAGCGGGCAGTAATACTTAGGATAAATGAGAGGATGGAATCAGCACTCAAGAGGCCATCTCGTAGCCATACGATGTGTGGAACGATGTATTTCCACGACGGATCGCGTCACCATCGATAATATCATCGTGGATGAGCAATTCCATATGCGCAAGCTCAACCGCAAGGGCAGCAGGGAGCGGGTCGCACTCTTGGCCACCGACGCTCTCAAATGCAAGGAGGAGGATGGGCCGCAGCCGTTTGCCGCCCGTGAGTGTCTTAACAAAAGGATCAAAAAATAGGGAGTGCTTCCGCCGCTGCAACTCAGCAAAATAACGCGCTGGTTCTAACATTTTTGATCGGCGTTACCAGCCTCGTGCTTGCTTTGTGGCACGATCGGTACGATTGCTGGTCATTCCTTGTCGTCGCTGTGCTCGGAACGGGCGCTGAGGTATTTTTCGTACACTTCTGCGTCTGGAGTTACGCCAATCCCACTGTCTTTGGCATCCCCCTGTGGTTTCCCGTAGCCTTTGGGACCTCGGCCATTATTGGTGGGCGGCTTGTCAGGACTATTGACTCAAATCATCGTACGTAAGAGGCTTGCAAAGGTGCGTGCCCGTCACATAAGCGGCGTATACAAATTGAAGCCATCGAAAAGCGGCAATGTCAGCCCAAGCATTAATATACCGACGCGCGGCTTAAGCGTTCGAGAAAGAATGTGAGCGTGTCATCTGTATATCGCGCTGCACAAGAACGGGCTTTCAGAACCCTAAGCGGCAGCGGCGCTGGTCCAACAGGGGCCGTCGACTGGTTCCTCATCACCTCATCTGTCTGAACGTGCTTGCCGTCATACTCGCGACCGACAGGACTATTAGTGAAAGCGACGCGTTCCTCTTCTACTCGTTCCTGCTCTTTTCGACAATCGTGTTTACCGTCGAGTACGCTCTGCGCCTCTGGACCTGCACGCTGGACGAGCGATTTAGGGATCCTATCCGAGGAAGAATTCGCTACGCGCTCACGCCGTTAGCCATCATCGATATCATCACCGTGGTACCCTTCTACCTGACGCTTTTTGTCGAGGATCGGCCCATCATCCGCGTGCTTCGGTTGCTTATCTTACTGCGAATATTCAAGCTTAGCCGCTACCACACCTCATTCGATATTCTGAAAACGGTTCTGTATAAACGACGCTGGGAGCTCTTTGCGACCGCAGTCATTGGAGCAACGATTCTAATAACTGCATCCGCGTTAATGTGGCTTATTGAAGGCCCGGTGCAGCCGGAGAAGTTCGGAAGCATTCCCGACGCGATGTGGTGGGGCGCCGTGACGCTGACCACGGTCGGCTATGGAGATGTATGGCCGACCACCCCGATCGGAAAGATGTTGGGCAGTCTGATAGCTTTCTTAGGAATTGGGCTGTTCGCCTTACCTACCGGCATTCTTGGGTCGGCATTCTATGAGGAGTTTCAACACAGGAAGACGCAAGAACGTGACACGCCGCACACATGCCCTCATTGCGGGAAGGAAATCAAGAAATGAACTACAAAACTCGACACGGCTGGAGTCGACCTTGCTTTCGCTTTGGGGATCCCCGCGGCGTCACCGACGCTTTGCGTCGTTATTGTGTGATTTCTTATGACAACGCTTTCATAGGAGTGCGATGCATAGTGTGGTCGAAGTTATATGGCGATTGACCTGGCGATTGACATACGAACGCTTGCAACAGCAAACCTCGTTGTCCAACTTGTGCTCATCGTGTTCGTTCTCGGGGCGGTTTATCTTGCTCGCAAAGGGCGGGTTATCAGACACTGCGCCATTCAACGTGTGACGGTCAGCGTTCAAATCATAGCGATACTTGCTGTTATGCTCCCTTCGTTGCTCGGGTACGTCGAAAACGTACCGGCAGTCCCCCTACTGTTCCCTGAGCTCCTTATCCATCACACTCTGGGGCTTGTGCTTATAGGTGCGTGGATCTACATCAACCTTGAAGTAGGAGGCATCATCCGTCCGCGCGTTAGACGCAAGACCGTCATGCGGTTTGCTTTCAGCGTGTGGATGATCGCCATCGCTCTCGGCGTTAATATCTATCTCACTATCTACACGTCATTCTATACGTAACACATAATCGCAACCGTTATCCTGCACTATATATTCCGAGTCTCCAGCTGGGAGAAGTGAGCGTGTTTAACGACCACATTGCTATATTGGCACAGACACCGCTTTCCCCTCGTTTATCGCTCGAGGTGAGAGCGCCTCGTTATGAAAACAAGCCTTATCCGACAAGCGCAATACAAAAAGGGCCGGTACTAGTACACGAGGCAAATGACTTGTCTGGAGAAGGCGTTGGACTAGGCGTACCCGTAGTTAAGTTCGGGCGCCACGTCTTTTTCCCGGGTCATGCA
>JAJRBK010000185.1 GCA_028679495.1 Methanobacteriota archaeon | reverse complement strand
CCCCTCCGATAACCGACAAAGTACGGTATGAATGCGCCCATAGCAAGCGCTGTAATCCCTCCAAGGGCACGGTTCAACTCGAAACCCCATTGGGTGAGCACACCCCCTACACGTGCAGACAGAGCCGCATAACCAAGCGCTGACGTACTGAACACGAGCCACGCTCCGACAAACGCTTTTTCGATGTTTTCACTATAGACCACTATCCTCTTGATGCTTGTCAGGGTGAAGAACAAAAGGGGCACGTAGAGTGGCAGAAAGTAGCGCATATCAAGCCCGAATCCCTGTTCTTGGAAGGGGGCGTAAAAGACAAGGTGTGCGATGATGTAAACGAAAAATATTAACGCAATAGCTTGGTGGGTATCGAGGCCGAAGCTCACCGACTTCGACCTAATCCCTTTGAGCTTCCGCACGAGGTACGGCAGACTCGCAAAAAGAGGGATGATGAGCAGGGGACAAAGCTGGAATACCGAAAGCGTCACAGGCATGTTCGTATAAAATAGCACCTGATAGAGGTGCTGTGGCCAAGACGGGAGGGTCTGTGGATTCCACGTGTTCAAGAAGAGGGAGGGAAGACGCTCAAGCGTCGCGATGACTACCGAACTGCCGTTCGTCGATGGGCCGGTTGTCTGCGCGCTAATTTCCTGATGAGCGCTTAGGTACACAGGCGACAAAAGTGGGTTCTGAAATAGCAGATAGTTATTGATCAGATAGGGAATCGCGGCAAGCGCAACACTCCCAACAGCAGTAGCTGCGTGTCTCATCCGTCTTCGTGAAAACGCCATGTCGGTTACAAAAATTGCTATCAGAAGGGGGAGCGCGTCAAAGGCACGCACCCAGAAGCTCAGCCCGACTAGAATGTAGGAGAGATAGCGGAGATATCTCGTGTGATCGAGAAAGTACGCGTAGAGGCACCATATGCTCCCGATCATGAGGAGGATCGAAGCGGAGTGATCCTTTCCCGAGAGTGCCCAAAACGTGAGCGGCGTCGCGATGAGAAGATATACTCCTCCAAACACTGCGATGCGATTGTCGGCGAAGTACCGCGTGAAAATTCGCAGCGCGAGAAGAAGGGTGACCGCCATCGCACAGATGTTAAACAGCTGTATAGCCATAAGAGCACCCCAATCGGCAAAGATGAGCGCGGGCATGCCGGCGCCGAGGTAGACGTTGATTACGAACAAACTCCCTGCGAGCAAAATACCAACGTTTCGGCCTATCTGCGCTTTGTCATATCGGCGTCCGAGCAGCCAGCAGACCATAAATATTGAAAACGACCAGAGCCCCGCAAAGAAGAGCCTAATGCCGATCGACACGCTGACAAGGTAGATTAGTGCGTAGAAAGGTGCTGCAAACACTGGAACGGCGTGTGTGTAGAATCCGTAGGTATGTCCCTGAAATGAGAAGCCAAGGATGGGCGCAGATGCACCAAAGCTCAAGCCTTCGTATATACGAGCAGGCATCACTTCAATTGATAGCGCTCCGTGTGCAAGATTAAGCAGTTGTGCTGCAAGCGTGACTTCATCGTTAATGAAGATGTTGACGTTCCACAGAGCGATGCACAGCGCAAAGGTAGCGTAAAAAAGCAGCGCCGCTGTTTCGTCCGGCAGAAAGCGTCTGTACAAAGCACGCAGCGTCTTGGCGTTCATTACTAGGATACTCTGGTTCTAGGCCTGGCGTTCCATGATAGTGTCATACACCTTGATGTACCCTTCGACCATATGATCGAGGTCAAAGCGATACGCATGACGGCGGCAGTCCTGCCGTTTGATGTCGTCGATGCGGCCCACCCTGTCGGCCGCCTCTTTTACGTTGTCGACTATGAAGCCGGTTTTTCCATCCGCGATAAGCTCCGGCACACTCCCCTTGTTTGTTGCTATGACCGGGCAGCCACACGCCATTGACTCAACCATGGTGAGGCCGAACGGCTCTGCAAACGATATGAGGTGCAGGGTGCAGTATGCGTTTTTGAACAGCTCATTTTTCGTCTGCTCATCTACCATGCCGAGGAACTGTATCTGTTTGCCGTCAATCTCTGGCTTCACATAACGCTCGAAGTATGCTCGATGCTCACTCGCGACAAGCCCAGCTATCTTGAGGGTCAGGCCGGTTTGTTTTGCAACGTCAATCGCCCGATGTGTCCCTTTGTCGTGCGACACGCGTCCAAAAAAAAGCAGGTAATCTTCGGCGGTATCACTGTACTCGAAAGATTCGACATCGATCCCGTTATACACCGTCGCGAGATAGTTTAAGCCCTCTGCCCGATCAGCATCGCTGATCGATACGTAGTAGTTGTCCCAGTACTTCTTGTACACAGGGAGGATGCGCTCTGAAGAGAAGCCGTGTACAGTCGTGAGCAACGGCGTATCCGTGAACCGCGAAAACGTGAGCGGATAAAAGTCGTAGTGGCTATGGAGGATATCAAACTGATGTGCCTTTTCAAACGCGTTTGATATATGGAGCCATTGATAGACGCCGGCATCGAGCGTTTCATCCTCATAGAAGCCGCGTGGACACACCCAATCAAGCTTAGCGCTCGTTACCGAATCACCGGTTGCAAAGAGCGTAACATCATAGCCGCGTGAAACAAGGCCTTCTGTCAGGTTATGGACGACCGTTTCCCAAGGACCATAGTAACGCGGAGGGGTTCTCCAGGAGATCGTACCAAGCATTCCAATCTTCACGTAACCAGCCTCTCTACGCCCATGGATCCTTGGATGCACACGACTGAGGGCGCGTCATCAAAGGCCCGAGACTTTTAACGCCGCCTTCGTAGCTTCAGCATCGCCGCGCAGGAGTTCAACGCTGTCGGTTTTTTCCCACGGTAAGTCAAGGTCTTCTCGACCGAAGTGTCCATAAGCTGCGACCTGTCGGTAAATCGGCCTCCGTAGGTCGAAGGTGTTGATGATCCATCCTGGGGTGAGTGCGAAACGCCGCATAATGATGTCAGCAATAGCTTCTTCGGATATGTGTGAGGTGCCGTGAGTGTCAACGTTGATGGAGATTGGTCGCGCAACCCCTATCGCATAGGAAACTTGGATCTCACATTTATCGGCAAGACCCGCAGCGACGACGTTTTTCGCAATATACCTCGCTGCGTATGCTGCAGACCTATCAACCTTTGTTGGGTCCTTTCCAGAAAAACAACCGCCGCCGTGTCGGGCCATTCCACCATACGTGTCAACGATGATCTTGCGCCCCGTCATGCCCGCATCTCCCTTGGGTCCCCCGATCACAAAGCGACCGGTTGGATTGACGTAGATTTTGGTGTTAGCGTCCATCATGCTCGATGGAATAACAACGTCGATAATCCGTGCGGTGACATCTCGTCTGATCGTTTCGAGATCAACGTCAGGAGCATGCTGTGTAGAGAGAAGCACGGTATCAACGCGTACAGGCGTGCCGTCTCTGTATTCGACCGTGACTTGTGTCTTCCCGTCCGGCCCCAAATAACCGAGTTCGCCTGATTTTCTGACCTGTGCCAGCCTCAGCGCGAGTTTGTTAGCGAGTGAGATAGGCATCGGCATGAGTTCGGGCGTTTCGTTCGTTGCATATCCAAACACCATTCCCTGATCACCGGCGCCAAGCTCAGCGTCGGCGCTCGTATCCACGGGAAGCGGCGTACATTCGACGTCTATTGTATCATCGTCGATTGACGTGACACGGCATTCAAGTGACTTGTTCACGCCCTGGGCAATATCAGGGGATTGCTCCTTGATTGATACGATGACACCACAATTATCATAATCAAAGCCAAAAGACCCGTCTACATAGCCTACCTCGCGTATCGTTTCTCGCACAACGCGCGGTATGTCTACGTAGCAAGCCGTTGTTATCTCCCCAATGACCACAACGAGACCTGTCGTGACCGCCGTCTCACATGCCACTCGCGCGTTCTTAGGGTCATGCTTAATGATCTCATCGAGTATTGCATCGGAGATCTGATCACAGATCTTGTCAGGATGTCCTTCCGTTACTGATTCGGACGTAAAGAGTATGGTACCGTCGTACATTGTCACCTCGGTTTGCTGACGCGCATAATAACCTTTTTACCTTTTGGCTTTATCATTGGTAGCTATATAAAGGGCATGGTAACCCTGATTGTGTTATGGAGCCACTACTGATGAGGGAGCAATGAAGAGTATTGTCAAGGATATTACCCTAGCTGATGCGGGAAGAAAACGAATAGAGTGGGCACGTAGGCATATGCCCGTTCTCGAAAAGATAAAGGCCGAATTCGAGCACGATAAACCGCTCGCTGATATTAACGTTGTTGCATGTCTCCACGTTACTGTCGAGACCGCAAATCTCATTCGTACCCTGCGTGCTGGTGGTGCAAACGTTGCGCTCACCGGCTCAAACCCGTTAAGCACTCAAGACGACGTCGCTGCTGCACTTGCTGACGAGGGAGTGACTGTCTGTGCGTTTCGCGGAGAGAACGAGAACGAGTATTACACGTGCATCGAAGAGGCGCTCAAGATTCAGCCCAATATCACGCTTGATGATGGCGCAGATGTCATCGCGACGGTGCACGATAAGCATACAGAGTATCTTGACGCGATACTGGGAGGGTGCGAGGAGACCACGACAGGCGTCGTTCGATTACGGGCAATGGCCGAAGATGGAGCCCTCAGGTACCCCGTGGTAGCAGTAAACGACGCAGAAACCAAGATGATGTTCGATAACCGATACGGGACGGGGCAAAGCACGCTTCACGGGATTATGAACGCGACCAACTTCCTGTTTGCAGGAAAGACGGTGGTAATCGCAGGCTATGGCTGGTGCGGACGGGGCGTCGCCGCACGTGCAAAGGGCTTAGGAGCGAACGTCGTCGTGGTTGAAGTCGAGCCTCGAAAGGCCCTAGAAGCTTTAATGGATGGTTTTAGGGTGATGCCTATGCTCGACGCGGCAAAGCTGGGTGATCTCTTTATCACCGTGACCGGCGACGTCTCGGTTATCCGCGGAGAGCATTTCGCCGTAATGAAGGATCAGGCGATCGTCTGCAACTCAGGGCACTTCAACGTCGAACTTGACCTAGAGGACCTTCGAGCGATGGCTCGAAGCACTGCCACAATCAAAGAGAATGTAGATGAGTACCGCATGCCTGATGGGAGGGTTATCTATGTGCTCGCCGAAGGACGGCTCATCAACCTCTCAGCAGCGTATGGCCACCCCCCCGAGGTTATGGATATGAGCTTCGCTAACCAAGCGCTGTGTGTTAAATACATCACCGAAAACCACGCGCGCTTGAGTAACAAGGTATACGGCGTGCCGTCCGAGATCGATAAGCGGGTCGCGCAGCTGAAACTTGACGCGCTCGGGATTCGGATCGAACATCTCACGAGAGAACAGGAGACCTACCTGCATTCCTGGACGCTCGGCACGTAGATGCGGGCTAGAAAAGGAGTCGTACGCTATACGTAAGACCATGGCAGCTATCGCGGCTATCAACGAGTACATACGACAGGTGTTTGGAGAGGGAGCGCGCGTTGTCGAGGTGAGTGAGTTTGGGCAACCCCCAGAGGAACTGAAAGGATTTGGATACGGAAAGCCTTACAGGATCACGTTGTCTGTGGGGGACACGCTTAAACGTGTTGTGCTTTCCTCGATGCGGCGCGAAGGCGGGTTCGGCCACGACCACTTTTCTGATCGAGCGCAGATACTCCTTTGGCAAAATGCGACCTTTGGATCCCTTCCACGGCACGTTCGCTCCGTCGACGTGGGCTATTTCACCCCTAATGGACGCATGCGATCAGCAGGCGATGCAGAAGAGTTTTTCCTGCTGATGGATCTAGTTGAAGGAACTGAGTACTTCTATGACCTTGATGCCATAAAGAACGCAGGCACACTCACTGAGCGCGATATCGCGCGCGCTTATGCCCTCTCAGATTATCTCGTCGATATTCACGCCATACGGGATGACAATCCCACAATCTATACGCGCCGTATTAGAGATCTCGTTGGTCACGGGGAACTCATTATGGGTCTCATCGACAGCTACCCCGATAGTTTCGACGCGCTTTCTAAGGGCGATTTCTGCCGCCTCGAGAGACGGTGTGTCGACTGGCGGTACGCGCTCAAGGACCGCTCGCACCGGCTGTGCATGGTGCACGGGGATTACCACCCGTGGAACATAATGTTTCAGGAGGGCACAGATTTTACCCTCCTTGACAGAAGCCGCGGGGAGTTCGGAGAGGCAGCCGATGACGTGACCTCCTTGAGTGTAAACTATCTCTTTTACTCCATTCAAGAGCACGGCAAACTCACGAAAGAATTCAAGGTACTGTATGACGCGTTCTTCAGGAACTACCTTGAGAAGACGCAAGACAGTGAACTCCTCGACGTTATTCAACCGTTTTATGCGTTTCGGGGTCTTGTCGTCGCAAGCCCCATCTGGTACCCCCATATCACTACCGAGGTGCGGCACCGCCTGTTTAACTTTATACGAAACGTGCTTGAGACCGAAACGTTTGATTACCGTAACGTTAACGCGCTCCTCAAGGACTAAACATGCTCTGAGTACGATATCATGGCGTGGGCTGTGTGGATCTCCGGACTGCCGGGAAGTGGTAAGACCACAATTGCACGGGAGGTTGCTAACCGGCTTAAAGATCGCAAATTAAAAGTGCTGCAACTCGATGAAATCCGTGCTGTGGTGACACCGCACCCGCGATATACCGAGGAGGAGCGCGACATCGTGTACTCATTTCTGGCGTACACCGCCAAAGTGCTTACCGAATGTGGAATAAACGTTATAATTGATGCGACGGCGAATCGCAAGCGCTATCGACAGCTCGCCCGCACGCTTATACCCTGCTTTGCAGAGGTATACGTCAGTTGCTCGCTCGAAACGTGCGTGCGACGTGAAGCAGGCAGACGTGCTGAGTTTGCGCCAAAAGAGATATACATGAAAGCGAAAACACAAGGAGCTGCCGTACCCGGCGTTAATGTGGATTACGAGACCACCGAGCACCCTGAGGTTATCATCGATAGCGAGCACACGACACCCGCACAAGCGGCCGAGATAATTAGCGAAGACATAAGGCGACGATTCGATGGAGCTTAACAACATTGTTAACATAACGACGCGGGCGATGAGATCCGTGCTCGCGTACATAGAGACCGGAGCTGATTATTCTGCAATAACGCAAAAGAAGGAGCGTGACGTTACAAGACGATTTGATCTGGTAGCAGAGGAAGCACTTCTAAGGGAACTACACGAACAAGAGATGAGCGCACGCGTCGTTTCAGAGGAGTACGGCGATCGCATTGTTGGAAAAGACCCCGATTGCACGCTGGTATTTGATCCGGTTGATGGGTCTACGAACGTGGCCATCAGGTTCCCCTACTTCTGCTCGTCATTGGCGTATGCCCCAAAGGTTGAGGACGTATGCATAAGCGACATCACGATGGGGGTGATCGTAACCAACACGCTCGATGTGTATGCCGCACAACACGGCGCTGTGCGCTTTAACGGGGCGTCACTTACAACCGAAAAGGCCCAGCGCCATAAACCCATCATAGCCGGCTATTCGTACGGCGTCCCACATGTACCCTATGGTCTTATTGAGCTTGAAAAACAGTGCATCGTACGAATTTTCGGAAGTATTGCGTACGATTTGTGCAACACAGCTGCAGGGACGCTCGATGCGGTCGTTGACACGCGTGGGCGGCTCAGCAGTTACGACATTGCCGCGGGACAGCTTATCGTGAGAGCGTGCGGGGGGATGGTGACAACAGAAGAGGGCAACCCCCTCGATGCGCGTGTCACAGACACACGTCTCTCTTTAATCTGTTCAACAGATGCTGCCTTGCACGCCCAGATAACAGAGGTTCTGTCGAGATTCGCGCCTACAGAACGCGACAAATTATAACCGAACCACGGTCTGAGTGGCCTGCACGATACCACGGACTGTATTACCGATGAACGCAGATAGCGTCGCAAGTCCGAATAACGCTTTGTCGCATAAATACACTCAAACAGCTGTGGTATCGCTTCGTGGCAGGCTGAGCCTGTGAGTGCAGCGACTCTGGCACGCCTTGAACGCTTCATATCTGCTCGTAACACGACCACAATCGAAAGAAATCGTCTCTATCCATCCCAAGCTCGTGAATGATACCGTGCAACAACCCTTTCGGAAGCTGCCGGTGTGCGTGTATCGGCACCGTGGTCGCTCTACCATCAGCTGCTACCAACCGAACGTGTGATCCCTTGACCCTTGTGACACGAAAGCCTGTCGATTCTAAGAACTTAACGAGCTCGCCTCCCGTCATCTGAGGAAACCTCTCAGTGCTGCTTGTATCACCTGTTTGATCGCATTTCGCGTTTAACTTGGCTTCTCTTAGTTCTCCTCGAGCTCTTCCTGGCACAGCTTTATGCACTCCTCTATATTTTCCAATGCCTCCTCGAGCGTGAGGCCGTACGAGTGGCAGCCCTTAAGGTTCGAGCACGTTGCGATGTAGTAGCCCGCCTCATCCTTTTTGATGGTAATATGATAGTCTTCCACGATCGACGCCACGAAAGAGCTTGCTCCGTGTGTTTATCAACCCATGCACGTTAATCCGGTCTCGCGAGCTTGTGTCCGTTCTCGCCGTTTAACGTGTGAACTGGAGGAAGCAACCCAACGCGCACACGAACAGAACCATAAGCTTGAGAAGCGGGCGCGCGGACGAACTCATCGATCGTTACAGCAGAAAGCAGTTAAGTGACCGGTATGCTTTTGTAGCAGGATTCGATAGCAACACACACTAAACGTCGTTTACTTTATCCAGGCAGCTTCATCATGTTATATCTTGAGCGGGGTCCAAACCGTAGACTAGATAGGCTCGGTGACAAGCTAAGAACACGTGTGAATCAGGGAGCTGACGCGACTTACGACGACCATTATCAAGCGTATCACGCTACCCCTCAACCGTTTTTTGCCGTCGACCGGAGCGAATATGTGCAGGCACAAGGGCTCAAACGGACCTTGATGGAGGAATACCACGAGGTAGACCTTACGGAGGCGATCGGAGGAGAGGAGTTCCTTACTGAGCAAGGGACGTGTTATCATATCGAGACGATAGAGAGAGCATGCCTCAACACTATATCACCGCAACAAGCTCGTGATAATCTCTCGGACGACTTTAAAGTTCTCAACGGGATCAGAGAAAAGACTGAGCGTACGCTCAAGCAGAGAGGCT
>JAJRBK010000019.1 GCA_028679495.1 Methanobacteriota archaeon | reverse complement strand
TCAAGTGGTGCGATCTGCTTGCTGCCGCAGAAGATCAACTCTCTTTCGTTACGAGATTCAATTTCTACCTGTATACTCTCAAAGTCGAAAGTAGACCAGGGTGCCGCAACGTAAAACGGAATCGCATGTTTCTTTGCGCATATCGCAAGCATATACGTTCCAATCTTGTTGTATACCGCTGTCCGAGTGATTCTATCGGCCCCTACTATAACGCAGCTAATCTTGCCCTGTTTCATAGTCCAAGCAGCCATGTTGTCGGCGATCAACGTGGTCGGAATCCTGTCCTCAAGCAACTCGAAAGCGGTGATCCTGCTTCCTTGATTGAGCGGCCTTGTCTCGCAAGCATAGACCGCTATACGCTTGCCATCATCAATAGCAGAACGAACAACGCCCAAAGCTGTCCCCCAGCCGACCGTTGCTAGCCTTCCCGCGTTACAGTACGTCATTACGACGTCACCGTCGTTAAGCAGCGATGCACCAACCGCACCCAGCGCTTTGTTTGTGACGATGTCTTCATCAGCAATGCATATCGCTTCATTGAGAGCCGTTGTTTGAGCCTCCTCAATATCAATGCAAGGTTCAATAGCTTTTAACACTCTGTTGACCCCGTAAAACAAATTGATAGCTGTCGGGCGCGTCCCTAAGATTGACTTTGCTGCTCCGTGTACTCTGTCTTTGAACGCAACGATGTCAGGAGCAGCAATTTGGCTAGCTGCAAGAGCTGTCCCATAGGCGCCAGCCGCTGCAAGCGCCGGCGCACCTCGAATTTTGAGCTCTCGAATCGCCTTTATAAGCTCGCTAACGTTTTTGATTCTAATGAGTTTATATTGGCGGGGAAGCTTCGTCTGGTCAACTAAGAGGATACTATCTCCATCCCACCATATTGTTAGTTTTGTGACGGATTCCGGACCCATGCGTGTAACTAAGGATTGGAGTTTACAAGCTTAACGGTATCGCGCATTATTAGCCCGAAGCTTCGCAACATATATGCTTACAGCCATCAGACAATCAAACAGCAACTTGCCTACCGGCATAACACACCTGCATCTTGTATAAAGCACGCTCACGTCCACGCGTTTTTCCCTGCGTTTTTCCCTACTTGTACAATTCCTCGTTCCTATAACAACCGTTAAATAATAGGCGCAGGTTACCTGCTTCACGAAGGCATAAATGCTTGCAGACGATCTAATACGAGCTACTTTTTCATCTGACGAAGAACTCAAAAGCACCCTTCTAAGAATAATTAAGGAGCTAGGGTTCACCGTCACCAAGTTCGCGGACATATCTGGAGTTTCGTCAAGCACACTCTATAAAATCATTTCTGGAGAACGCGAGCCTAACTTAAAAACACTAAGAGAAATACTCAAAGCAATTAGACGACTTGAAGGGATCTCACAGAAGGGAGATCTAATAGCAGTAGTTGCCGCACGTCCAGTGCTTGATAAAATAGCAGAAAGGTCAATGGTAATTGATGGAAAAGTGATCACAATACGGGAATATCCAGCGATTTCAATCGAAGAGGCCCTTATCGCAGCTATTCACGCTGAGCGGGATGGCGCACTCGCACTCGTGTGCGCTCCTATAGTAAGCCCAACAGTGGAGAAGATTCTGCGCATCCCAGTTGCCTCTATCATGCCGCAAAACAGTCTTGTTGAGGCCATCAAACTAGCCGCACGAAAGATTAGCTAGCGCAATAATATGCTCGATGGCAGATCTAGAAGTCTGTTGCTTCTAGATCAGATACGCTGCAATATCTTTGTCAATGATACTTTCACAGTAAACGCAGCGCAAAACAAACGAATCGAGAACTTTAAACTTCGAGAAAACAGGCTCATTGCTATTAGAAATGCAGTTTAGGTTGGGACATTTTACGATATAGCTGATAACATCGGGCCAGACGACGGGGTTCTTTTGTGCGACCTCGTAGTCTCGTATTATGTTTATGGTTGCCTGTGGGGCTATAAGCGCAATCTTATCAACTTCTTCCGGGATAAGTTCTCGATCTTCGATCTTAACGATGTCCTTACGACCAGATGCTGACCGTTTGCTCGGAACGTTCATAACAACGCTCACGATCGCTTTTGTGCCACCTGCTATTCCTAAGATTTTCAAGACGTTTAAAGCATTTCCTGCCGTAATATGATCTATAACAGTTCCATTTTTAATGGAACGAACCCTGAGCTCTGCTTTTCTTTCGTTATGCATCATAACAACTTGTCCATGACAATTGAAAGCAGCGCCATTCGGACTGGTATGCCATAAAACGCTTGCTGAAAGTACTTTGCATGTTTGGTTTGATCCACATCTGTTGCGATCTCATCGACACGAGGAAGTGGATGTAGTATGATTAAGTCGTCGCGCGCTCCCTGCAACATTGAACGATAAATTCTATAACTCTTTGCTACCCGGAGATATTCGTTTGGATCCGGGAATCGTTCTTTTTGTATTCGTGTGACATAAAGCACGTCCACCTCGTGAATGACGTCGTCTATGTTGTCAGTCACCGTCACTGAGTCAAGGGTGTCAACGATATGGCTCGGCATCTGGAGTCCATCAGGAGCAACAAGCGCAATATTTGCATCGAACATGTTAAGGGCATACGCAAGCGAATGTGCCGTCCGGCCGTATTTTAGGTCCCCCAGAAGCGCGATGTCAAGGTTTTCAAGATGGCTCTCCCTTCGTATCGTGTAAAGATCGAGGAGTGTCTGGGTTGGGTGGTGTCCTGCTCCATCTCCGGCATTGATAATAGGCACATTTGATATTTCGCTTGCCATTCTTGCTGCTCCTTCTCTTGAATGTCTTAGGACGATTGCATCGGCGTATCCTTCGACGACCTTCACCGTATCCGTGATAGTCTCACCTTTTAAAATTGAGCTGTCTTCCGATGACAAGCTGAGCGTTGAACCCCCTAATCGTTTCATCGCCGAATCAAAGGAAAGTTGTGTCCGTGTGCTGGGTTCAAAAAAGAGCAGGGCTAGTATCTTATGTTGGAGTAGTTCGATGCCCGTTCGTGCAAACGGGAACATTCGCTCGGCATAATCTAAAATGAACGTCACATCTTCTCGTGTGAAGTCACGCATTGAGACGATGTGCTGTTTCTCTAGCATCCAGTAAGTATTGAAAGCTGAAGCTTTTATAGTTTTTTGAGCACGCAAAAGCACATATTTCCGTCACTCGTTGACGTCTAGCTGTCAAAGTTTGGCGATCACTGCTTCGGCTTTTTTTCTAAAATCGTTCTGATTAAATCCGTGTATGCAGGCCAACGCCATTGCCCCGCCCGCTCCTACCCCCTCTTTTACTTCGCCTGACTCGTATTTTCTGAGTGCTAGGACCGAACTTCTTGAGAAATCAGGGTACGCGCTAAAAGCGTCCACTTCCAACGCTTTCACCAGTTCAAAAAAATGGGCAGAACAATCGTCAAAAACGTATTTGGTTGTTGATAGAACGACTTCAGCAGAACCGTCAAGCGCCCGCAAGACAGCTATGACGGCGCCCATTTGGGTTCCTCCAGCAAGCATGACTTCTGTTCCAGAGCTTGAAAATCCTTGGACTAGTCCCACCGCGCACGGCATCATAGGATCGCCAAACAGTTCCATTGCCGTTAGCGGGTCATCTTTAAGCGTGCTGATGTCCGTTAATGCGGCGCTCATCGCCTCTTGCATAATTTGCTGTTTTAGCGCCAAGGGATTCTGGGAAAAGCTGCTGCTTACGTTGAAGTGGTAGCCAAGCGCCCGCAGCACACATAGGGCGGTCGTCGTTCCGCCTGGGATTGTCTCTCCAATAATTGCCAAATCGCAATCTAACATCTTGGCCAGTTTACTTGAGGCTTTAACGATCGCAGCAGGGTTCTTCACCGCTCGCCCACATCTCACGTCCTTGCCGCTTTCCACCTTAAGATCGTAGTATGGGACACCAGGTGTGATTTCTAAACCCGCGTTGATTAGTAGGTGTTCACTTTGCGATAGCTCGAGGCCAGCTCGAGTGAGAACTGCCGGAGTGACCGCGCCGGAGGGTGCATCAGACATGGTTCTTATCGTCTCGAGCTTTCCTCTCGAGACAATTTCAGCGTCAGCCGCCGGGGTGTACTGAATCAACTCAGGCGAACTCCCAGCGCCTGATAAGCCGGGAATTGCGGCGATTTTGGAGTTAGACAGAATCACAATAAAAAGCGGGTTTTGAATGTGCGCGTATCTTTCCGCTATATCAGGCGATTTGCCTGACTTGTTATAGCGATTCGTGACCCAATGGCTCTGCATGTTACAATCTATTCGCAAATTTGAGCCTGAAAGCGCGGGAGCGTATATGCCCCGTGAGGCATGACGATGACGGTTGCATCAGGCCCGTACTTCTCCTGAGTAGCCTGTAAGGCATCATTTAAGTCGTGGGCACAGAGTAAAAACGCGCGCTCTGCAAGTTCTTTTTCGAGCTCTGAGACAACGTACACATCCGCTTTTTGAGCGAGCTTTGCGAGCAATCCTGCTTTATGCCCGCCAATTTCAAAAGCATAATCAAGTCTGTCGATGAGTTCTTGTTTATTTCTTGCCTCGTTGACCCATCTTTCAAATACTCTTTCTCCAAGCCCTTCAGGGCATTCAGCCGCGAGTATAATGGACCCCCCCTCTTTTAGAGCGTACTGTGCGTTGTCAAGAGCCTTTTGTGACTGAAACAGGTTTATATCCTTCGGAGCACCGCCAGCCGATACAATAACAACGTCTGCGAGTTCTTTAATCGGGATGATGTACATCGAGTCAACTGTTTTCACCCCTTCTCGATGAGCATAAACTGGATGTCCGGCAACCGCTCGCACGATCTGCTTTTTGGGGTTAAGAACGATATTTAAAACAAAATCACATCCAATTAGTTCACCTGCCTCCTCTAAATCACGTCTCACAGGGCTGTCTAATCGGCCTGCTGCAGCATCCGGCTTCAGCATGAGCTTATGGTTGGCCTCGATCGTTTTTCGAGAGCAGATGCCTGGTAACAGGGACTTATATCCGCCGCTGTACCCAGCAAAATAGTGAAGCTCGACAGTGCCAAGACAAATCTTTACATCTGCATTGACTACGATTGGATTAGCATAGACTTGTGTCCCCTGCTTTGTCGTCCCTACGTAAAGACAGTCGTTCGGATCGTGGTTCACACACCGATAGTGATCAAAGACGCGCTGACCAACAAGTCTTTCCATTTCGGAACTAGTCAACAGTCTGTGAATTCCTAGGGCAAACACGATTGTTATCTGACCGCTTGCAACCTTTGCGCTATGCAATGCGTCGAGCACGTGAGGAAGAAGCGTCGACGTTGGGGTAGGCCTTGTTATATCGCTCACAATAATTACGACGGTTGGATTCGTTCCTCGTGCGCGCCGTTCATCAATGATCTCTTGAAGCTGACCTGTGCCTATAGGATTTTGCAGCGCTTGCATGACTTCCGTGTGTTCGTCTTGTGCTTCTATCTCATGTGGCTCAATAACTTGAATAACGTTGGCCTTTTCCAAATTAACCGAGGTCTCACGTTTCCCATATTTCAGAGCTACGTGCGCTTTGCGCATACACACTTCGTTAGCCCTTTTAGTATATGAACATGAAGCCAATTTTGTAAGCGATATGGCAATCGGGCAGCTGAAATAGTTTCATATAGAACAATTACTATAAAAACCAGCGTATCATACTGCTCTATTGAAAACGTGGAGGAGCCCAGCATTGTACAGAACATACAGCGAAATGCCAAAGATTGAGATTCCAGGCGATCAGGAGATCAAGATTAGCGACAGCACCTTAAGAGACGGGTCACAAATGCCTGGAATTGTGCTTAAGAAAGAACAAAAACTGAGGATATTCGAATTCTTGCATCAAATTGGCATAGAAAAACTTGAGTGTTTTGTTTTCAACGAGCGAGATCGCGTGTTAGTGCGCGATTTGCTTGATCGCAACTACGAGCAGCCTCAAATCACCGGATGGGCGCGGGCAAATCCGGCAGACATCGATGCTAATCTTAGCATGGATGGCATAGAGGAAGTCGGCATCCTCATGTCTATATCAGACACACACATCTTTGATAAGCTCGGATTTAAAGACCGTGAACAGGCATGGGACAAATATACCGATGCGCTTCAATACGCGGTGGACCACGGACTTAAGACGAGGTGTCACCTTGAAGATATTACTCGAGCAGATATACCTGGCTTTGTCATTCCTTTGGTAAAGAGCCTGTTGGATATTTCTCCAGATACTATTTTCCGCGTTTGTGACACGCTAAACTACGGCGTTCCATTTGAAGACACCCCTCTGCCGTATAGCATCCCTAAAATCATTCAGTCATTCAAAGACGTGGGGGCGCACGAGATTGAAATGCATGTTCATGATGACTTCGGCTTAGGTGTAGCGAACACGCTAGCCGGCTATTGGCACGGGGCAAACTGGTCAAGCCTCACTTTTATGGGGATCGGCGAGCGAGCAGGCAATACAGAGCTGGAAAAGATCCTAACGTTCCTTTTTTGTAGAATTAAGGGGTTTGAAAAATACAATCCCGTCCCGCTCACTGAATTTACACGCTATCTCGAGCATGAGCTTGTATTCAGCCTCCCTCGCAACAAGGCTATTGTGGGCGAGAACATTTTTGCGCACGAAAGCGGCATTCACACTGACGGGGTGCTTAAAAACCCCTTCACGTATGAGCCCTTCCCCCCTGAGGTGGTAGGAGGCAAGCGTACTTTGCTTATCGGCGACTCGTCTGGGCGAGAAGTTGTCCGGCATAAGATGGAAGGAATTCTTAACGAGCTCCTCGGCGTCGAAGTAAATTTGCGGAAGAACGATAACAGGATAAAAAAGATTTGTGCTGATATTCACAAGCTCTATGACGAAGAAGCACGGAGATCGAGCGTTTCAGATGACGAACTGAGAGAGTATGCTATTAAGTATTTCCTCACTGGTGAAGAGGTATTTCCGCCGTGGATTGCCCACACGCATTATGAGTAATTGGGCGGTGGGGAAGGGGCGAAACGAGAGAACGTCCCTTGACGCCAAATACGCCTGCTTGCTTCGGGGAGTTTCAACATGAGAGAGCGGATCAAAATACACGCTGTTCAGTTAGGTCTACGCTCGCTTGTTCATATGATCCTCAACGCTTTGCACCACGCAGTTGGTCATCTCACTTGTGCGGAGATGCCCCCCGAGGTCGTACGTCGTCATGCCCTTTGCAATCACGTCTGTCACCGCGTCGAAAATCAGGTCTGATTCATAAGAATGGCCTAGGTAGTC
>JAJRBK010000184.1 GCA_028679495.1 Methanobacteriota archaeon | reverse complement strand
CGAACCTCATCCTGCTTGCCACCGAGATGCTCAGTCACATACTTCTGATGAAAGGGGGTCCTATCAACTGCAGAGAGCATTTTGGTTGTGCTCTCTATTACGTAGTGAGGAACTATGTCTATAGAAAAGCCATCCAGTTGAGCTTTAACGTATGGATGTTCCGCAAACTGGATGTCGTATCCTTCTGTTGCAATTTCTTTCCCGATTTCAAGTCCAAATCGCTCCATCTCTTCTCGGGGCGTGTTAACACTAAAACCTATAAAAACGTCAATATCTCGATCACCTGAGATCCAGGTGTCGCGAGCAGCAGAACCGATGAGCGACACGGTCGCTCGCAGCGTTCTTCGTGCTATAGCGGCTTGCGCTGAAGTTATCACTCGATTGCTGGCGTAATGGAGGCGCTCGCGCTCTTTTTTTTGCGGCTTTATTTTTTTTAGCACATCCATCTGCACGCGCGCTAACTTGTTTTTCATAACCAGTACTCCTCAAGCGTTTCATATATGGGGCCTTGCGGTGTCAACGTGCTTTTCTTGAGCTGAAAAGAATCAACATTGCATCGACCCACCTGATAAGCCGCTGATGTTTGTATGGAGCGTGCCAGCAGCTGCAGTTCTGCAGAAACGCGCTTTTTAACGCGGCCTAAGGTAACATGCGGGTTAAATTCTCTGTTGGATAGATACTCTTTTGGCAGGACAGCCTCTATCCGCGAGTTAAGCCCAAAAAAATCCTCTGAGGGAGGAAACCCCACGTATATTACTCTCATTTTTTTTACGCTTGGAAGCGCGCCAACGCCAGCCAGAGTTACACAAAACGGATGAAATTTGACCGATCTTAATGCAGCACCGATATTCGCGGCTTCGGAGGGCGTTATTTCACCGAGGAAATTTAAAGTGACGTGTAAGGTGCTTGTGCTAACAGTTTTAACCGATTTCAGCTCGTGAAGCTTGAGGACGTCGTGCTGCAGCTTCAAAAGTGCAGCTTTCGTTTCGTTATTAAAGTCAACTGCGATAAAGCATCTCATGCGTTGCATGCGTATCATAAATGATTTAATCCTTGGATCATATAATAATTCACTCGAGAGTAAAAAAGATGAGTGACCATCCTGTCAAAAAAAGTGCTGCTGCTAAATTCGTGGTGTTAAAACCCGCCGGTTACCCAATGAAAACTGAATTTGATTTCCCGGAGATAAGTGAACCAGAGGTTTTTGACCGTTATGCGAAGGAACAATGGTTCGGGACTTCAGTTATGAAGGGTGATTACTTATTCGATAGGCGGATGTATCCCGATTTTGCTTTTGAGATAATAAACGTTGAGCCAAAGCAAGCTACAATCGGAAAGGCTACGGTAATCGTAGTAGAAGATAAGGAGCCCAGTATTCCGCAGATTGCAGCAAGTGTGACGATTGAAGATGTCATCGGTCAAGACAGCGCAAAAAAGAAATGTAAGCTCATCGAAAAATATTTGAACGATCCACAAAGTTTCGGCCAATGGGCCCCAAGAAACATTTTGTTTTTTGGTCCTTCTGGAACAGGAAAAACCATGATGGCTAAGGCGTTGTCCAATCAAACCGACGCGCCGATATTGCCTATAAAATCCACTCAATTGATTGGAGAACATGTAGGCGAAGGGGCTGCACGTATACACCTCCTTTATTTGCGAGCCAAAGAGCTCGCACCATGTATCTTATTTTTTGATGAGCTTGATGCAATAGCCCTCGATCGAAGCTACCAGGAACTTCGAGGAGATGTCTTGGAGATAGTAAACGCCTTGCTCACCGAGATGGACGGGATTGAAGATAGGTCTGGCGTGTGTACCATCGGGGCAACAAACAGATACAGTGCTCTTGATCCTTCGGTAAGAAGCAGATTCGAGGAAGAGATCGAATTCACGCTGCCAAACCTAACTGAGAGGATACAAATTCTCTCAGCCTACGCAAAGACATTTCCTATATCCATCGAAGCGGCTGTAGATTTCGTGAAGATTGCACGAAAAACGGATGGCTTTTCGGGCAGGGATCTCGTTGAAAAGGTGCTCAAAGTAGCACTTCATCAAGCTATAATCGATGAAACCCAAGTTCGTGCAAATCACTTTGACTACGCGTTGCGCAAGGTTAAGATTGAATCAGTTCCAAGCGTCTTATTTGGCTGACCTACAGGGCCCCTGCATACGAGGTAATCGTGCAACTCAACTTTGGTGATTTTGATAAAACGAACATAGTGCCGTTATCTACGATAGATTGGAAAGGAAAAGCCGCAATGGTCGTTTTTCTGAAGGGATGCAACTTCAAATGTTGTTATTGTCAGAACTTCCGTATCGCACAGAACTTCTCTCCGGCTGCTACTGAAGAATTGCTTGGCGAAATCCGACGGAACAAACAATTCGTGAACGCGTTAGTCTTTTCAGGTGGGGAACCAACGTTACATCCAATAGCCTTAAAGACGTTAGCCGCTGAATGCAAGCGTCATGGACTTCTAGTAGGTATCGAAACAAATGGTTCTTTTCCTGAGGTGCTTGAAACAATGATTTCAACGCAATTGCTCGATGGCCTGTTTATTGACCTTAAAGCACCGCTTACAGATACAAAAAAGTACGCACAAATCACAGGAACCACCATTACAGATGCTTGTGTCAGGCGGATACTTGAGACTATTAATGTAGGACGCACTGCCTTTATAGCTCGTACGTTATTAGATCTAGAGCTTAGAACGACGCTGTTTAAGAACTTGTTAAGCGACGTTGAAATCAAAGAGCTAGTAAATCAGTTTCCAGACATTCCTTTTGCGTTGCAGCAAGGGAGAACAGAACAATGCCCACAAAGAAGTCTAATCCCACTGACCCGGAACGAGCTCATTGATATCGCAACACAGTGCGGCCGACCACTTAAGGTGAGAACTCGAGAGCAAGGTGAAGAGGATATTTCTTGACCACCTAGGGACGATCGTGGGGTTGTTGTGCTCATTATTGGTTTCGTGGGGTATCCAGGATCGGGTAAGTCTGAAGCAACAGCTACGACACAAGCGCTCGGTTTTGACGTCGTGTCGATGGGCGACACAGTTCGAAGATATATGCATGAGCATGGCGCGGAGCTAAGTGAACACAACGTAGGAGCCACTGCAAACGAGCTTCGTCACCATCGTGGAATGGATGCAGTCGCCCGAATGTGTATTCCACCCATACATTCATCTAAATCAAACAAAATCGTCATAGATGGCATCAGAGGAATAGCGGAAGTAAAGGCTTTTAAAAAGGAGTTTAACGACCAGTTCAAACTCATTGCAATCGTGTCAAGTCCAGAAACTCGGTTCAACCGCGTTCGCAATCGCAATCGTTCCGATGACGTGCACGATCTACGTGCTTTCAAACAAAAAGATAGTCGTGAACTAGCATGGGGCCTTAAAGACGCGCTAGAAGCTGCTGATTATTGTCTTTCAAATGAGGGTAATATCGATGAGTTCAGGTCAGCTGTGGCTAGCCTACTGGCACAATTGGTGCGCAGTTCATCATACGCGATGCACGTGACCATATGCGCGCCAATTCACGAAACAGAGTCAGCTCATAAGGTGGCGATGGCTGTCCGTAACGTTTTTCCAGACGCTGCTCTTGAGTGTTCAAACGATACTTTGAACGGAACCAGCGAATCACTACAAACGTTTGCTCTTCTGCTAAAACAACAACGCATAAGATCTACGGCAAAGAATGAGCTTTTACAGCGAGCAACCCCTACGTCTTTTGAATTCTCGCTGAATAAGCAAGCTGCGTGTATTAACAAAGTAAATTTCGGATCAGGACCGTTAGGCAGCATTTACGTTAAGGTACTGACCTCATCATCTGAGCAGCTAATAAACATGATTACGGATGAAAGCGAATAATGCGAGTATATCTATCCTCTGGGTTGTTAACCGTTAAGCAGCTTGGAGACCTGGTTGATATAGGGTTCAACGGATGGGAGTTCATCGCCGATGGCGCCAAACGACTAAACTCTGCAACGCTCTCGCTTATTCAACATGCTGTGTCGTCTTGCGGGCTTGAAGTAAGTATACACGCTCCGTTTTCTGATTTGAATATTGCTAGCGTAAATCAACCCATATGGCTTGAAACGCTCCGTCAGATCAAAGAAACGATTGCATTAGCTGCAGAGTACACGTATATTTTTATCGTTCATCCCGGCTATATATCGCCGTTGGCAACACAGTGTCTCGACAAAGCCGTCAGCAAGAACAATGACGCACTCCGTGCGATAGCACAATCTGCAGCTGAGTATGGCGTAAAGGCTACCATTGAAAACATGGCAAACGTTAACGGTTTCCTTGGGCGATTACCTCAAGAAATCGAAGCGATGACGAAAAATAGCGTCGGATTTACCTTTGATATCGGGCACGCAAATACGACGCATTCGATTGAATCCTTTTTGGAGATGCCGGTCGACCACGTTCATCTACACGACAATCACGGCGTAACGGACGAGCATTTGGTCCTTGGTGAAGGAAGCATCGATTGGAATAGAACTCTGAACGCTTTGAGGCATTATAAGGGCGCGTTCGTGATCGAAGCAAAAAATGTAGATGAGGGGGCTCAGAGTTTGTCGTATCTGAAGTCTACAGCAAGCAGGAGAGCTGCAGAGCTTGCTTGAAAGCTCTATGTTCGAACCGCTAGTCCCTGTACGGCACTTGAATTGAGAGGTAATCCTCTGCTACGATGGTGTCCTTGAATACTCGTTGCGCTTGGTCTAAAAGCAGATTAGCGTTGGCATAACGAGAACTTATATGAGTCAGCACGAGCACCTTCGCCTGTGCTTGCAGAGCAATCTCCGCAGCCTCACTTGCAGTTGCGTGGCCAACTGTTTTTGCATATTCTGCTAAATCGTCTGCTAAGGTCGCTTCGTGAACGAGCAAATCGGCGTACTGTGCAGCCTCTGCGACTCCTTCAAACGGACGTGTATCACCCGTGTAGACGATTTTTCTGCCTGCTCGTGGAGGCCCAATAACGTCGCCAGGTGTTATCACCCGATCTTTTACCCGCACAGGCTCGCCTTTTTGAAGTGTTTTATATAGAGGACCAGGTTTTAGTCCCAGCTCTTCAGCTTTGCTTCTATTAAACTTCCCGGGTCTTTCGTACTCTTCAAATACATATCCACATGCGTTTTGTACATGATCAACTGCAAAGACCCGAAGGAAAAATGAGCCCTTCTCTATTATGTCTCCCGCAGCAACCTCGACAAAATCAACCTCAAATCGTGGGTTTATGAGTGCAAACAAGTTAGGAACTCCTGCCCACCGTGGACCATAGACCTCAAGCTTATCTGTCCTGTTCTGAAAGGACATGGTATGGATTAGTCCCGGCAGTCCGAGAAAATGATCAGCGTGCCAGTGCGTGATAAAGATAGATGATATGTTAATGCCTGTCCTGCAACGCATCATTTGACGCTGTGTCCCCTCTCCACAATCAAAGAGGATAGTGTCGCCGGCCCGCTTTATCAGAATAGCAGGAAGGTTCCTCGTGACAGTTGGCATCGACCCGCCGGTGCCCAAAAAAAGAACGTTAAGCATCATTACCAAGGAACGATAGCACGATTATCTGTATACGTGCACTTAAACTGTCTTTGGCAGCTTGTTGCCGCACGTTACGCACTGTCTATAACTCACGTTGCTACACCTTATTGTTGTTTAAGAAACGATCTTTTTGATATATTTTCGGACTAACGGCTCCGGTATAACGATGCTGCCTTGTAGGCTATTGATCGAGATCCAGGTGTTAATCGCCGTGCAGACTTTTAGCGCCTCACTTTTCGTGCTAACATTCGTGATAATGATCTTAGCCACGTTCACGAGATTTGCAATAGTCACTTCATGGGACACTTCAATCAAGCGCAGTTGTGACATAACTTGGTCCTGTAAGTCTTCTGCGGTGCTCATCTTATTTGCTTCTGAGGGCATATTCACTCTCCTAGGGTGAAAATTAGACGTGCGAACCACTTAAAGCTTTTCTCGCAAGCAGTAAGTATGTAGACACTGTAAAGCTCTGCACGTCGTTTATAGCACTCTCCCAGCGGATAAAACGTTTATGTCCATGCCTCTGACGTTTAGACATGCACTCAGAAAAACATCAAGAACGGCTGACCCCTGAAGAGTGGAAAAAGAAGACAGAAAAGCGGAGAAAAAAGCAGGAAGACATCTTGCCTAAAGAATCTGATACATATGAAATGGATACAAAACGGTCCTAACAAGATGCTTGTGATTCACAACAAAAGAAAGTAGTTTTAAGATAACGGGACGACGCTAACACTTCAAATCGTGCAGATTTATAGTTAACTTTGAAGTGCTGCCCACCTCAGCCAAAGAATTATAGGCGACGTGGAATACTGCTTTGTGTTTCCACTTGCACGCATTTTGATTATTAAAGAAGATCTATTTTCGTAAGGTCAGGACTAGGTTGTGACTAGTTACTCAAGTGCGTTAATGAGGATACAACGTGTCACAAAATGCGTCATAAGCCTCATAGTAGAATTCTTTTCGCTTAAGTACCTCTTTTCTTAATTCAACACGCAGCTGTCTGTCACGGATGT
>JAJRBK010000183.1 GCA_028679495.1 Methanobacteriota archaeon | reverse complement strand
CTCGTGCGTACCGCGTCAAGAACGTCTCCACACGCGTCCTCGCCCGATGCGTGAACCTTGAGGTGTGTGTCGTCTTCGATAACGACCCTCTGTGCGCACGGCAGCGACTCGATACGTGCCACAACGTCCTTGTTTAAGTTTGGTATGTCAAGCTCCACCACGCTCGTGTCAGCTCCGTTGACCATCTTTTTGAGATTTGCTGGTGTGTCGAGCGCCACGATAGTCCCGCGATCGATGATGCCGATCCGGTCGCACAGCACGTCTGCCTCAAACATCGCATGCGTTGTGAGGATGATCGTCGTCCCGTGGTCTGTGTTGATGCTGCGGATGAAGTCACGGATCTCGCTCGTGGACTGCGGGTCGAGGCCGAGCGTCGGCTCGTCAAGGAAGAGGATCTCCGGTTCATTGAGCAACGCGCGGATGACGTTGATCCGCTGCTTCATTCCCGTTGAGAACGTGCCGATCTGGTGATCAGCCCACTTCTCCATATGGACAAGGCGGAGCATCTCGTCGGTGCGCTCATTGAGCTTAGCGCGCGGAAGGTTATAGAGCTCGCCAAACAGTCGCAAGTTCTCGCGTGCCGTGAGCCGGTCGTACATAATCATCTTCTCAGAGACAAGGCCGATGTGCTCGCGCACCCGGTCGTCCTCCTTTACGATGTCAAAGCCGGCGACCGTGCCTGTCCCTTCGGTCGGCTTGCTTAACGTGCACAACATACGGATCGTGGTCGTTTTACCCGCGCCGTTTGGCCCCAGAAAACCGAAGAGCTCCCCCTTTTTCACGTCAAAGGAGATATGATCGACGGCAGTAAAATCGCCAAATTTCTTGACGAGGTCTTGTGCTTTAATAGCAATATCGTCCATGGTATTGTACTCACTCACTGCGTTAGCATCCGATTCAGACTGCTGTGCTGCTATTCCTGCAACGCTTCGGACGGACGTGTCTCCTCTGCTCTGCTTCTGGCAAGAACCTCTTCGAGCCTTCCGCCGAAGACGTCCTCGACGATCCGTGAGAGCACGTCGGCTTTTACCAGCATAAGCCCCCACGCACCCATCTTCTCACCCGCCATCACGAGAAACCGGTCGCCCGTCTCAATGCCGAACTTTTTTCGCAATTCGGCCGGGATGACGATCTGCCCCTTCTCGCCGATAACAGAATCGCCGTAGTACTTCATTTTATCAAACGCGGGATGTGTCATGATTTCACCTAAAAAATATTACTTTTCCTACTAATCTTACTTACTGTTATTATCCTACTAATGGTATATAGTAATATATGTAAGTCATAAGCTCATCGGTGTAGGAAGTATATAAGCAGAGCCGTACATACACGCTCACGAGATATTACAGGAGCGTGAGATCATGGCTAAGGTACTTTTGAATATTTTTGTGGACTACGAAACCCTCGGCAAAACGATCAACATCTTGACCGAAGAGGGGGTGACCGGCTTTTACTGCGTCGAGTACTGGGGCGTGTCACCGCAGAACTGGTCGGGCTTTATCATCAAAGAGGAGCCTGAGATGGCAATTGAAGCGATCAGGGATAACACCGAGCGGGCGATACAGGTCAACGCCGTGGTGAATGAAGACCGCGCTGAGGCGATGATGCAGGCGCTGACCGAAAAGCTTGCGGGAAGGCGCCATACGATCATGAGGCTTCCCGTCGATGCCATTCGCGTTACAGCCCCGTAAAGGGGCCTAACCTACACGGAGCATCTATGAGATGATCGACACTAAACGCGATCGTCGACACGATTGCATTTTTTCCCTTCCTCGTTGCCGCGATTATGGGCGTTATTATTTGGCTTTATTTGCCAGGCTTTGGAGCTCTCCGTGTTCTGGGAACAGGATTTTCCGAGGAGTTTCTGGGAATTACCCGGCGCACGTGGCTTGACGCCAATACCTACCTCGGGCTGTTGTTCGTCGCGCTTGTCGCGCTTCACCTCGTCCTCCACTGGAGCTACGAAAGTGCCTTCCAGAGCGCTTTATGAGAAGGGTGAGAAAAGAGGGCGCCTCCGAGTGTGAGATGTAGTAGCCGGAGTGAGGCGGTTTCTCACTTCATGTCCGGGTGGCATAGATTGCAAGTGGACCGATCATTGAGATTGTGATATACGTGTAATCGTGCCCGTTGATGCTCATCGGGACGGAAGATGGGATGTTGTTGGCTTGAGCGCTTGGAACAGTCACAGAGGAGGGGGCAGGGCTTGAGCTTGATGGTGCAGTATTTGCGTGCACTCAGTAATGCCTGCTATCGCTACTATCATTACACCCACAAGCATGATGATGAGGCGTTTCATTTTTTGGTGTTTTTTGACATAGTTCATAAAGCTAGCCGCTTGGTTGTGCCAGCGTAGAATCAGATTTGATGACAAGCTTCCGTAGAATCATCGCTCTTATGGGGACGAGTAAAATAGGACAGAAAAATCAAACGAGCTATCAACAGCGGAGATGATTTGCGATGCGCTTGGTATGATGGTGCCTGGTGTGATCAGACTGTACGAGGGCAACTAACTGCTTCTATTCATCCGCGTCCTGCTGTGCGAGTTCTTTATTTGCATCGAGGCACAGACGGTAGAACGGATCATCTAAGGGAGTTCCCTCAAGATACGGTACTGCTATGCTTATCGCCAAGTCATGCCACTTGGGAGGCATCTCACACTGCAAGAGCGCTTCGACCTGTGGCGTGTCGTAGGCCTCGATTGCGAGAATGAGCTTGTGTATGTATGCCTTACGCTCGTTGTCGTTTGCAGGACAGGCTTCGTCGTGTTCGTGTGTATTGTTTTCCATGTGCTCAATTTAATGATGTGTTACCGCTTTATACATAGTTCTTGCACCTTTAATTCGGCGTTGCTTTCATCCTTTCCGTGCGCGGTCCGATCCTTACGCAAATAATAACGAGTTGGCCGGCATTACTCAATGATAAGCTCTTCGAGGGCTCGTCTTGGTCTTGGCGCCGAGCGCTCTCAGTCGTTGAATCGCTTGTACAGGTAATTTGCAATCACCTGGAAGATCAAGATGAACACGATGAGCATTCCGACGTCAAAAATTGGGTGGAACGTCATTTTGCCGCTGTATCCGCCCTGGATGAGGTCGTTCGCGTACGTGAGCGGTGAGATGTAAGCGATCATCTGCCCGAAGGAGGGCAGTACCGCGATCGGGATGAAGACGCCGGATATGAAAATGAGGGGAAACCTGACAACGTTCACCATCGAGATGATATCGCCCGGATTCTCTGTCGGATACGCGGCGAAAAGGGTCCCTAAGGTCGCAAAGCACATTGAGCTGAAGAGGATCCCAAACACGATGAGGAATATGTTCGCAATCGGCGTCATCAGGACGGCCAGGGCGGCGATAAACACCACGGCCGCGATAAGCACGCTGTAGACGAGACCGCTGATGCTCTCGCCCAATACGAGCGCGTTTAGAGAGATCGGCGCGGCCAGCAGCCGGTCAAACGTCTCCGTCCTCCGTTCGATCGGCACTGACACCGGCTCTATCGATGACGCGGAGAACAGCGTCGTGATCCCGATGAGGCCAGGTACCAGCTGCACGGGGGTCGCGAGTTTCCCCGCCGAAAAGGCGAGGAACATGAAAAGCGGGAAGAGCACCCCCCCGACGATGACGCCGGGCCTGAGGTAGTAGATGAGAACGTCCTTTTTCGCGATCGCCCACGCGGCGACGAGCTCGCGAGACAGACGGTCCTCGATCCCTGCGAGGCTAATCGATGGCACTTATCCCTCCACCTCGCTGCAGCCCCGTCAGCCTCACAAAGACGTCTTCGAGGCTCGGACCGAGCGTCGTGATGCTGATTACCCGCGTATGGTGATCGTGCGCGTAGGCCATCACGGCGTCGATGACCTGCGAGGGATCCTCGGTGAAAAGCTTGAACTTGTCGCCCTCCTTGCGCGCGTCGTTCACCATCGGGAGCGCGCGCAGCTCGTCAAGCCGCGTCGGCGAGGTGCCGTCCAAAAATGCGACCTCGATTGACTGGACGCTCTGAATCGTCTTTTTCAGCTGCTCAGGCGCATCGATTGCCGCGATGACTCCCTTGTCGATGATCGCCACCCGGTCGCACAGGATGTTCGCCTCCTCGATGTTGTGCGTGGTCAGGAACACAGTGACCCCACCGGTGATCAGGTCGCTTATCATCTGGCGGATAATGAGGTTGCTCTCCACGTCCAGCCCGGAGGTGGGCTCATCCAGGAAGAGCAGGCGCGGGCTGTTGACCAGACCCATGGCGATGGTCAGCCGCCGCTTCATCCCCTTGGAGAAACCGTGCACTTTGTCATTGCGCCGTTCATACAGTTCAAAGCGCTTCAGAAGCTCGCTCGCATTCTTTTCACGCTCACTTCTCCCGATGCGATAGAGCTGCGCGGCGAGCATCATGTTCTGCCAGCCGGTCAGGTCCGTGTATACGTTCGAGGTCTCGGAGACGATACCCATGGACTGCCGCGCGGCGACGGTCTCGCGCATGATGTCGTGGCCGAAGATGGTCGCCTGCCCCGAGTTCGGAGGCGAGATCCCGGTGAGTATACGGATCGTAGTCGTCTTGCCGGCGCCGTTCGGGCCTAAGAATCCGAAGGTCTCTCCGGCCGCTACCGAGAAGGTGATGTCGTTGACGGCGGTGAGGGTCCCGAACCGCTTGATCAGATGAGAGACTTCAATGGCCTGCATGTCGTCATCATGAGGATTCTTGAAACAACTATTTGAACTTCGTGCTCGCACTTTCCGGAAAACGACGGGTGGCGCGTGCATTTGGCCCGACGGCCCGATGGAAGTACGTTATATTTAACGCTCGAGAGCCTATACCCTCTTGCGCGCTGGCGAAGGCAGGACACTCTGGGCAAATGCTCTTGCAGACCCATGCCCTAGCGGCTGGTGCAACAAGGATCGTGCTGGGAGAGTTAATGCCGACGGTTGAACCAACGGGATACACATATACTACGAGATTCACGGCCAAGGTGAGCCACTTGTCCTCATCGGCGGGCTTGCGATAGATCTCACTGCGTTTGAGCACGTAGTCGAAGAGCTGTCGCGTCGCTATCAGGTGATCGTGTTCGACAACCGCGATGCGGGGCGAACCGATAAACCGGATATTCCGTATTCCATAGAAATGATGGCTAATGACACCGCGGGGCTCCTCAAAGCCCTCGGCATACACACGCGCACGTCCTCAGCGTCTCTCTAGGCGGACGCATTGCATTAGATCTAGCGCTGCGATATCCGGAACTCGTCAGAAGCTTTATCCTCGTCTCTACATTCGCCTCGCAGACTCAGATGACGTGGCCACGCCGCTTGCTCAGCGTGTACCTCAGATTGACGGTTGTGCGGACATTAGGTAAACGGTACCCACAGCCGTATTACGCGGTCATGCGTCAACGTGACGCGTGGCGCTACTACGGCGCCACCGACAGGCTGCGAGAGATACGCGTGCCGACTCTCATCCTGCACGAGACGAACGATAGGATCGCTCCGTTCAAGCTGGCAGAGGAAATGCACGCTTGCATACGAGGCTCTGAGATAATCTGTTTAGCGGTGGTCATCATTTTTTGTTTTTGCAGCAAGTACGGTTTGTTGATGTGGTGATCGAGTTTGTGGCACAGCAGAAGGCAAAATCACCCGAGGCGAGCTAAGCTCTTTTACAATATCTAGCTGCTTCTTGCAATCAGCTTTGGTCTAAGTTCAGGAATGTCCGAAAAAAGCTACAGTTTCCGCGGCTGCACAAAAAACGCCTGAGCTGAGACACGTTCAGTTGCACACTACCTCGCTAAGAAGTCCTTACTTCCATTATGGTCGAATGCAACTCCTAGCTGGCGCACGAGTGGTGCACGTTAGAGATTCTGCATCAATTCCAGGGCCTGTCGAGTGCTTGCTTTGACCTCCCAGTACATATCGGGCGAGTCTATAATGAGCCTCAGCAGGCTAACAGCCTGCTCTGTCCCCGAAAATCCTATCTGCGCGACCGGCGCTCCTTGCCTCCGAAAAACGCAGCGGCGCCAATAAGACCGAGCGCTTCAACCACGTCGATAAGCACCGGCATCTCCTCAAATCGCGGCGCGGACTGGAAGAGGCACGACAGGAACTCGCTGGCAGTTAGCTCCTCCCGAAGCATTTTCAGAGCCCGGATCACGTTTTGACGGTATACGATATTCTCACGGCCCGTGAAAAGCAGATTGGCATCCCCAACGCCGATCGAAAAGCTAATATCATTGATCGCGATGAAATCGCCAAATTTCTTGACGAGGCGAGAGACTTCCGCGTTCATGGTTTTTTATACTACGGGCTCGTCTAATGCGCCCACAAAAAGAGGCGTTCGTTTGTGCTCACCTTTTGAAGGGCCAAGAGCTCGCACACTATGAAAGCGAGTGACAGAAAGATCATTAAGAGTGCAGCGAATGCGACGAGCACGACAAAGCATCGGGGACCAGTCAGGGACCCAACGAGGAGATAATCGATGAGTTTAGCGATGGATGCTCGTTTCGTATGACCCGGCTACGAATACGCTTACGCCACCAATGGCGTATCTGAGTGATAGCTATGTAATGTCACCAGCTGTTGAATGCAGCACCGTTACGGTGCGGTTCCGCAAAGCGTTGCCTAACTCTTCAGATGTGAAAAATCGAGCGGGCAGCGTCCGCGATTACAAAGAGGCTCCGTTTCTGGATATCCCCTTTTTCGCCCTTAAATAACTCTTTTGAATCACGTTTGTATTGCCTCTCAGCAACACGGGGTGGAGGCTGAAATGCTTTGCACATTTGTCAACGTTTGCGTCAAAGTCTGGCTCATAGGAAAGACCTGTATCCACTTTGGCGATCTTCTTAAATCGTGCATGCTTCATCAACGTGAAGTCCTCGCTTAGATCTTGCCACTGAGCAGCAACCATGGGCGTCAAAAACAGCACGATATTGTTGTTGGTGAGCACGTTTGCATACGCCTGATTCCCACCAAGCGCAAGCGCGATACAGTCATCAACCGTTGCCCCATCGTCGTCAGCGAGGAAGAAAAGTTGACATGTACTGCCGTTGAAATCGAGCTCAAGAGTCCTAAGGGCATCACAAATCCCATAGAGCACAAAGATCCCGTCTGAAAAGTCTGACATGCGCTCGATCTGGCGGTATACTTCTTGCATAAGGAGCGTACTATCGATATGAAGCCTCAACGGAAGAACGTGGACGACGACAGCAAGATCGTCTACGCTTCGACGGCGAAGCAGCTGCTGAAGAACGCCATGTCTTTTTGTCGAATGCCCATCAGAACGCGCCCCCTGTCGGTGCTTCTTAACGAGATTGAAGGCCCCTTCAAAATCTGTAATAAGAAACGGGCGGTTCTGCGATCGCAGCTTTCGTGCTAGCTCCTGCTGTTCTGTGCTATCAACGATGATGAGCTGCTTGATGTCGTCATTGGCAAGAATGGAGGTGAGCTCGTCCTCGAGCATTCTGCATGAAATGATACTCAAGACCGGGATACGACATCACCTCGCGCAGTAAACTTGTGGGCAGAAGACCAGAGGGCAACATTTACGATGCTGATAAGCACGGGCACCTCGATCAACGAGCCGATAACGGCCGCAAATGCCTTTCCTGAGCTTATCCCAAAGACGGCCACCGCAACCGCTATGGCAGCTTACGGCTTTTTCCCCGTAACCTTTATGCTTCGCACCGCGTCCGCAACGTCGCGTAGCTCCTCGGAGGTGAGGTTCAAGCTTTGCTCGATCGCCTGCGCGGTCGGATCGTTTGCCATGCACTCAAGCGAGAAGGGCGTCTCATCGACGACGCGCACATCTCCAAAACCGGCATCACGAATGGCCTGCAGGTAAGCGTCTTTAAGGATCGCTCCTGATAGACATCCTACGTACGCGGTAACCGACTGTTGTACGGCAGCGGGAAGCGCCGTGAGCACGACCATATCGGAGACCGCAAACCGGCCGCCCGGCTTGAGCACCCGAAACGCTTCCTTAAAGACTGCCCCCTTATCAGGCGTCAGGTTGATCACGCAGTTCGAAATGATGACATCAATGGAGTTATCAGCGGCGGGCAAATGCTCGAGCTCTCCGAGCCGAAATTCAACGTTTGTGTAGCCGCCTGAGCGCGCGTTTGATCGCGCCTTGTCAATCATCTCAGGCGTCATGTCGACGCCGATGACCCTGCCGGCGTCTCCCACAACGTTGGCGGCAAGAAAACAGTCGAACCCGGCACCTGATCCCAGGTCAAGCACCGTCTCGCCTTTTTTCAGTGTGGCGATCGCGGTCGGGTTGCCGCAGCCAAGGCCAAGGTTTGCCCCCTCAGGAACCGACTGAAGCTCATCGTCGCCGTAGCCAACGGCCTTGCTAATCTCGTGCGCGCGGTCGGCGCTCCCGCAGCAGCCGCCTACAGGGATCAGCTTCAGGGGATCGCGTTCACGCTGCGCAACCTTTGCGTATGCGTCTCTGACGACGCGTTTAATGTTATCTTCTTCCATGATACCTCTCCTTTAGCGTAACTCCGTAAAGATGGGGCCGAGCACGCCTTTTACCATCCCGGAGAGCGCCTCGGCTTTGATGAGGGAGATGCAGCAGACCGCACCGTCACGCTCACAGCCGACCACGGCGAGCTTATCTCCTGCGTGAATATGTGCGCGCTCGCGCAGCTCTTTTGGCAGCACCATCTGTCCGCGCTCGTCAACGCTGATGATCGCTTCGACTTTACACACGCTGCTATTACTATCAGGTGTACAACATGTGGCTTCTTCAGTCATGGTACTCTAGCTGTACCATGGCTTGCAGCCTATTTAACTATTTCTGTAAAGTCAGATTTATCAGAATAATAAGTATAAAATGAGTGCCAGAGTGCTCGATTCATTGACGGTTGTGATGAACGCTGTATATCTTAACGGGCATTACGAGGTTTTATCAACTTGACATTCTCTACCGGCACGCTCGCAGGTGCAGACGGATCTCGTATCACGTCCAGACGTGCAAAGGTGAAATTCTGAAATCCATGTCACCGCAAAATCCTTAACAGAACGGAAACTAACGGGCGGAAGATTGCCGCGCCTTGCGATTATGCTCCTCAGCAAGAATCGAATCGTGCAGCCGGTTAAGTAACATGCCGTTCGGATCTGCAATGATGAGGCTTCCTCAAGGCTTCAAAATCCGGTAACTCCATCATGGCATTTGCTTTATCATCGACACATGGGAGGACAAATCCCGAAAATATCGAGTCAAACGTCATCCGCAAAGGCGTGTGTTGCCTGTTCTCGTTTTTGAACTTGACTATACCACATCCATCGAGGCGCTTCACAACAACGGACAGCTATCGTCCAAAAAGTCGGTAGCTATCACGCATTCCGAATTTCTGGGCAAGCGTTGTCGTAAAATAGCCTGTCCCACAGCCAAATTCAACCACCGATCCCAAATCCCCCTCGTTTTGGAGGTGCCCGTCCACTAACGCGCGGATGATATCACCTAACGCGCCATCGACCGACCTATCATAGTGTTATGATGACTGCGACCGGTATTCGACCTTGTTTTTCGCCAGCCTATCGTTTTTCCATTGAAACGTCGTCTTTACGTCTGCTGTCATTGATGCGATGCATCCCGATGTTATTCAGCCTCGTGAATCAGGGAATCCGCTGAAACGATGGCGCCGGCCTTCGTTGCGACCGGTGCGGGAAGCAGCGAGCGCACCCATTCACGCTCAGTCCAGAGCGCACATCCCCCTGCCGTTTCGCTGAGTTGCTCGTAGTTTTGCCGGATGGCCTGTAGGAGCGGTGATTGCAACCCTTCTTTGAGCGAGATGTCCCTGAGACTCGTGTCAGAGTAGGGCGAAAATGGACATGGTTCGAGGTTACCTTCGGGACTGATGTGCACAAAGCCACGCCCGGCGGCAAGGCAACCGCCAAATTGTTCTTCGTCTCCCGGGAAGGCAATGAAGAGGCCCGGCAGCGTCGAGCGAAAGTCCTCAGTGGTAGCTAAGAGTTCGGCCCTTTGCTCATCGGTGAGCACCCAGTCCTTGGTATCCTCAGCGATTGATACGTACTCGACGAAGAAGAAGAGCCGACAGCCTTTATCAATAAGACTCTGAATGAAGCCCCTGTCGGTGATCGTATGTATGTTCGAGCGCGTCACCGTCAGTGAACACCCGAAGAACACATCGTTCTCCTTCAACAGACTCATCGCACGTTGAACGCGCTGATAGATAGCATCACCACGGCGCTGGTTCGTATCGTGCTCATGTCCTTCGATGCTGAGCACCGGCCATACGTTCCGCTGCTGTTTCAGCTGATGGATCAACGTATCGTCAAGCAGTGTCCCGTTCGTGACGACGGGGAACATCAGTTCGGGAAAGTCGCGGGTGACCACCATAAGATCCTGGCGCACGAAGGGCTCGCCGCCTGCAAGCAGGATTGCCGAGATGCCAAGCTCTCGTGCCTCGTCAAAGACGCTCCACAGCTTGTCTTCGCTCATCTCAGCGCGTGGTGACCTAGTTTGCGCGTGCGCCTGTGCATAGCACCCCTTGCACCTCAGGTTACATCGGTTGGTGATGCTGGCAATGAGAAAGGGGGGGACGTGCAAGCCTTGGCGCTCCCATGCCTGCCTGGTGCGCGTCGCCTTTTTCTGAGCGCGGAGCATGCGGGCGAAGAAGAGGGCTTGTGAAGGGTTTTTGATCGTGACGCGCACGGCGTCTTTAAGGTAGGTTTTAAGCGCTGCGTTGAGCGGTTTGATGTACGTCGTATCTTCGGTCATCTTAATTTACTCAGATAATCTTAATTGACTATTTAGATGTTAAAGTGAACCCATTCATAGTATATAACTGTGTCGTCACTACATCACCCGGGCGCCCCCTCACGCAAGAAATCAGGGCACCTCGGCTTAGCATCTCGAACCGGAAGAGGACATAGGGCATGTGACGTTCGTGCACCTTGAACGTTTCACGCCGTTTGTCGAACGCGCATCAAAGCTGGTTGACCACGGGCTGAGGCGGATGAAGGCAGAATTAAGAGTGCGATAACAAGCAAACCAATGACCGCGCTGATCGATGGGGGATGTGAGCGCGATGGAGTATGCCAACTACACCTATGATGTGTCTGCTGTGTCAAAACAGTCCGGACATATGTCCGAGTCCTTGATTTCCCCGTACGAATGCCGTTGGAAGGACGCGTCGCACTGTCGGCATCTGCACTCCCGGTGGTATGGCATGTCCGCGATGAGCACGTCAAGAAAGTATTGTGTCATCTGGTGCTCGTGTCGGTCGGCAGCCTGCCGAGAGGGTGTGTGTTCGCTCACGATGAACCTTCATGAAATCCATGTAATACCCGGTCAAAAACGTTGACGTACTCTCGCATCATGAGATGAAACACAGGGGGTACTGCCTGAAACGACGGGTGATTAATTGCCTTACGCCGCACTGCGATAAGAACTTAAGTGCGTATCATTCCTCGTCGATACTATGAGGCATCAAAATATCGCCGGCGCAATTCTTTTCATTGCAGGCGTTGCCGTTATTATGGGAATCACCACGGCTGAGGCGACCTACCCAGGGTACAGCACTTCACAAAACGACATAAGCGACCTAGGAGCGACTCGTCCCGCGAATAGCATCATCAAACAGCCTGCTACAACCATTTTTGCTGCAACGCTCGTTGTTGCCGGCGTTGTGCTCATCGGCAGCCCATACCTCGTTTACCGTGGCTCAGGATCAGGACGTGTTGTGAATATACTCTCCACCTTGCTCGCACTTTTCGGGATTAGTGCTTTCGGCGTTGCAGCCTTCAACGGCAGCACGGAAGGGAGTCTCATTATCCATACGCTGTTTGCGTTGCTCGCATTCGTGACGGGTGGGCTTGCTGCTATCGTGTCCCACAGCGTTTTACGCCCGCCCTTCCGCAAGCTCTTAGTGGTGTTGGGCATCATCGTCCTTGCTGGTCTTGCGCCGAACGTTATCTTCGGCGAGCGGACCCCGTCTTTGCGCTTATCGGTCCTGGTGAAGCGGAGCGCTTGGTTGTCTACCCGTCCGTGCTCTGGCTCATTGGCTTTGGCGGTTACTTAATGGGACAGCCGAACGGAAGAGATACGCAAGGAAAACGAGGACGTAAGTGGATAAAACAAAACACGTGAGCACTGCGGACGGACGCGGTGCGTGTGAGCGGGCGAAACCATTAAGGCGTGTCGCCCCAACCACATAATTGGAGTGGTTCCGGTTTATACGCAACCAGGCTCCACTCCAATGCTTACCATCGCCTTTTTGCACGTGTTTTTCAGTCGTTGAGAGGAGATTGAGCGAACAAAACATCGTTTCTTTGCACTGGATTCCTATTTTTATCGACTGTTTCGATGGCTAGACGTATATAGAAGCGCTAATCTGCTGTATTCATTCACCTAAAACAACAGCGATTATTCTCGTTATTGACGCGTCTTTGTTTTACTTGAGCAGGGCCACCTTACGCACGGAGGAGACACTTACAAAGTGGAAATAGAGCAACTCATGTCGAGTTGCAGCTAGAGCGTGTTATGAACAGCTGTAGCACGAAAGCCTGCAAGGCCGCTCACGTCACGCACAAAAATTGCAGTGAAGACGACGTCGTTGAGTGTCCACACACGCGCATCAGTTGCCCCATCGTCAAACACCCCGTGTAGGTGACACGGCCGCTTGGCGCGGTAAAGCCGCACTAACTGGAGCGTCGCGTAGTGATTGTAGGTCCCTATCACTCCATGGACGGCATCAAGATCTCCGTCTTGAATCTCGAAGAGCGCCTACCCTATGTCGGTCGAGATCATGCCGTCTAAGT
>JAJRBK010000217.1 GCA_028679495.1 Methanobacteriota archaeon | reverse complement strand
ACCAACGCAAAGTTAGGAAGATACTCAATGAACCTGAAAGGAGTGTTGTTGTGCTGGTCAGTTACGTTGGCCTTCATTGTCTTGTTTACGGCCTGTGCCAGGTTGGAAGTCGCACCCATTCTTTCCCCCGATAAGCTCGTCGCGGAACAAATTTTGACTCGCATCAAGGCCTCCAATCCCCGGGCAGGGGACGAGCCGATCTACGCAAGCGTGGCGCTCAACGGCTTCTATGCCCGGCGTCTTTACCGCCCGGCGTGGACCAATGAGCAAGGTCCCACTCAGCTGGTCGACAACCTGGTGAATGCTCTTAGCCGAGCGGACATTGAGGGATTGCGGCCGAAAGACTACCACCTCGCCGCTATTGAGATCCTGCTCGCGGCGGTACGTGCCGACACCCAAAAAGGCTTAGTGGTAGCTCCCGATCGGCGCGCAGAGCTCGATCTCTTGCTCACGGACGCTTTCCTGTTATACGGGTCCCATCTTTTACCCGGGCGGGTAAATCCAGAAACCCTTCAGCAGCAGTGGGTGGCGAATGAGCGCAGTGTCGCTCTAGCTAATGTGTTGGAGGGCGCCCTGGCGTCGAACAATATCGACGGAGCACTGGGGACACTGTCACCAGCTCAGCCGGGTTTTCGACGGTTGCGCGAGGCGCTGGTGCACTACCGTGAGTTGGCTTCCAGGGGAGGATGGCCCACAATACCAGACGGGCCGACGCTGAAGCGCGGCAACAAAGGCTCCCGAGTGGCAGCGCTTCGCGAGCGGTTAAGCCTCGACGGTGACCCCGGGGTGGCTAAGTGCGAGTACCCCGCGCTTTTCGACGAGACACTCGAACAGGCTTTGAAACGGTTCCAGCTGCGTCACAGCTTGAACGCAACTGGTACACTGGACGCTGCAACCCGCGCTGAGCTCAATGTAAGCGTGGAACGCCGGATGGAACAGTTGGAGGTGAATCTCGAGCGTTGGCGCTGGCTACCGCAGAACTTGGGACGACGTTATATCCTCGTGAACATCCCGACATTCAAACTCGAGGTAGTGGAGGATGAGGCAGTAGTGCTGGATATGCGGGTCGTGGTCGGGACAGCTAATAACCCCACACCGGTTTTAAACGACACGGTGGAGCACATCGTTCTCAATCCATACTGGAACGTTCCCCGCGACATGCTGTTGAAGGAAATGCTCCCGCGGATCAGGAGCGACCCATCTTATCTTGCGCGAGGGAATATGCGCGTGCTCAAGGGCTCGGGCCCGGAGGCTCGGGAAGTTGATCCCGTGACGGTCAATTGGTCGGCAATCAACCCTGATGACTTCCCTTACCGCCTGCGCCAGGATCCAGGACCGCACAACGGCATGGGGCGTCTCAAGTTCATATTTATCAACAAGTTTAATGTCTATCTTCACGACACCCCAGGTCGCCATTTGTTCGAGAAACCGCAGCGGGCCCTCAGCCATGGATGCATCCGGATCGAGAAGCCGATCGAGCTTGCCGTGTATCTGCTCCGGCAAGATCCCCGTTGGAATCGCGACGCGCTTTTAGGCGAGCTGGGGAAAAAGGTGAGCCAGAACGTGATGCTGCCGGAACAGATACCGGTCTACCTGGTTTATTGGACTTCCCGGGCAGATGCAGATGGCACGATCCGGTTTTGCCCGGATGTCTATGGTTGGGACGCGCCCCTCTTGGGAGCCATGCGAGCGCGAGCACCCTTGCCCACCAAAAAAGTAGTCGGCACAGAGCCCATGGAGGTTAATAATGATGTGCCACAAGGGGACAAGGTCGTCCCTATAGGTAGTTTGAGCGTTCAGCGTCAATATTGACTAACAACGAATTGACAACACCATAGGATGAAACGATGACACTAACTTGTAAGTCTTGCCCCTTTATGAAACGAATCGGATTAGCGTTGTTGCCGCTTAGCGTTTTTTTTGTGATTATTGCGGCGCGACCCGTTGTGGCACCTGCGGCAATTCGGATTGGAATCCGCTACCAGAAAGAGATCTTGAGCAACCGGGTGAATGCGTTGACGATCCTGCCCGGTAAAGCCGTGACTTTTGAGGTGATAGATCCCGATCCGGGATCGATTTACGTGGCCCAGCCAACAGGCGGAAAGCTCGTTCCGCTTGGCACGGGGCGATGGGTGTGGACATCACCTTCCAAGCCCGGCCTCTATCCCATCCAGGTGCTTGCTCCAGATAGTGGTGACAAGGTCACGCTAATGGCTTTCGTCCTCGTGCCGTTTCGCCAGCTCCGGGGTGAATTCCTGAACGGCTATCGGATCGGCCGCTACCCCAAGAAAACACTTCCCGGGTTACCCTCACCGGCCGGGTTCATCGAGGTCACGAAGAAAAATGAAGACCTCTTGGTCTCCCCCAACTTCCGACTCAAACAATTTCTATGTAAACAGCCGTCCTGCTCACGGAAGTACCTCTTGCTAAACGAACGCCTTCCGCTCGCCCTTGAGTATGTGCTCGAACGGGCGAAATTGGCCGGCTATCGGGCGACTACGTTCCACATCATGAGCGGGTACCGCACCCCCTCCTATAACTTTTCGCTCGGCAATGTGCGCCTCAGCGCGCATCAGTGGGGCGCGGCAGCAGACATTTTCATCGACGAGGACGGCGACGGCGTAATGGACGACCTCAATGGCGACGGCGTCAGTGATATCCGTGACGCAGAGGTGCTCTACCAATTAATCGATGACGCCGCAGCCCAACCAGAGGGACAGAAGCTTATCGGGGGGATAGGCAAGTATCCTTCGACGGCCGCGCACGGTCCCTTTGTCCATGTCGACATTCGGGAACGCCAGGCGCGTTGGTGAGGTTATTCTGCTGCGTTTCCGTACCAATTCGGTCTTGATCGCACCTACCTGATTACGACTGGAGGACACCGGCGGTCACGGGAGAACTAGGCGACCAATTACGGGTGTT
>JAJRBK010000245.1 GCA_028679495.1 Methanobacteriota archaeon | reverse complement strand
GGCGGCCTCTTTTTTATCGGATTTTCGGCAGCCGCCAGCGAAGCTGGCGCCAGGACAAGGGCGCCGACAATAGCGCCAATACCAGCAAAGCCGGGCCAGCGATCCAGCGCACTCGTTCGCGTGCCCGCGCACGGACCTCGTTCATCACGAACTGCTCGCCTTTGCGCATCTCGCCATAGGATTTCAGAAACGACGAAATCCGTCGCACCATATAGTCATCAAGCGCTTCGCCCTGCGAGCGATTGCGTATTTCGGATTCGTTCAGGCGCTCAGCCTCGATGCGATAGCGCTCGGCATAATCTCGGGCATCGGCAAAAGTGACTGCTTCCGCTTTGCTGAAATAGAGATTGCGGAGCGAGGGAGCCGCAAATTCGGCCACATCGAGCAAGGGCTGGTCGGCGCGCGGCGCTGCCATCAGCTGCAGCGCCGATGCTGCAAGCACCAGCGAACCTCCCCAGCGCAAGGCCAGCAGGGCGCCGCTCAATGCGCGGCGCCGGTCACCTTGAACAAATGGGTAAGCAATTCCCGCCAAAGCCAGTGCAAAACCGAAGGCGCAAACCATCGCTGCGCCGGTCGGCAGATCGAAGAAATAGGATGCAACAAGACCAGCGGCGCTCGCCACGGTACCGGTGACCCAGCCGACTGAGAGTTGCCGTGAAAATGTTGTCGCATATAACACGCCGATGGCGGCGGGCATGATGAGAAACGAGAAGACCAGCAGCACTCCAGCGATCGCAACCGAGCTGGTCACGACCACACCGAAACTCGCATAAAAAATGAATTCCCAGACAAAAGCCCCTACGCCAGAGAGACGCCGCCCCAACAACCAATGAACTAATCCGACACCGGTATAGAGCGGAACGATGAAGGCAAGATCCTTGACGCCGCTCGTAAGGATATTGCCTGTGAGGACTTGCTTGAGATGCTCGGCGCCCTGCGGGGCGCGATCAATCAGTAAAATCGCCGCGGCTGCAGCGACAACGTAAATCACGCCGATGAGTGCTTCCTGTGGAATCCGCGTTGCCCACTGGCGCGTGAAGGCGAGCAGCAAAGCGGCGAACAGCGTGAATACAAGCGAATAGCCATAGGTCGCAGCGCTTTGCACGGGATGGCCAAGCATGAACGCCACCGTTGCACCGAGCGCGGCGATCTGCGCGAGCGCGAGATCGACGAAGATGACGCCGCGCCTGAGAATATGGATGCCGAAATAGACATGGATTCCGACGAGGCACACGGCTACCAGAAAACCAGGCCAGAGAAACGAGAGTGCTTCGGTCATCGCGCCGCCGCCGCTGACACCAGCGCTTCCACATTGGCGTCGAACATCGAAACGTAATCGTTCGCACCCAGCAGCGCGCCGACCGAGGCGCCCAAAATCACCACTGACGCACCCGCCCGAGCCGCCACGAAGGCAACATCGCGCTCGGGCTCGTGCGGCTCGCGGATCACGATGCGAACGCCGCGCGCTTTCATGGTAGCGATGATACGAGCAAGGTGGGAAGGAGCCGGCGGCACGCCGGGCTTGATCTCAATGAACCCGACGAACTCCAGCCTGAAACGCCGCGCAAAATAGGGCCAGCTGTTATGATAGGCTACCATTGGCATCGCGCGCACCGGCGCGAGCTTGTTTTCCCACTCTTTGAGCTTGTCGCCGAGCCGCGCCAGAAAGGCTGTACGATTGGCCTCATAGACCGCGCTGTTCGGCGGGTCGAGTCGCGCCAATGTTTCGAGAATATTGCCGGTGATGATTTCGGCATTCTTCGGATCAAGCCAGTAGTGTGGGTTGCCGCTACCGTGCGCGTGCCCGTCACCGGGTCCGACATTCATGCCACGCACCTCCAGCACAGCGATCGCATAGGAGGCGTCCACATAGCCTGCACCCCCGCGCTGGATTTCCCGCCTGGCGGCCTGTGCGAGCACCCGGTCAAACCAAAGATCGTAGTCGAGTCCGACCCGCACAACCATGCGTGCAGATTTCACGCGGACAACGTCTTGCGGTTTCTCCTGGTAGTCTTCGGCGTCGAAATTGGCCGGCACCAGGCTGGTCGCCGCGACGCGATCGCCACCCACTGCCTCAACCAGGCTGCGTAGGTCGCTCGTCGTGGTCACGACCGGAATGCGCTCTTGCGCCATCCCGGTCGAGGCCCAGACGAGCCAGACCGCAATCAGACCGGAACGCAGCAACATGGCCTCCGGTATACCCGACGGACTGCGCCCCGCCGGATAACGAGCCTATTTTACCCAGATGCTTTTGGGCATCAGGCAGTGGACGTTCTTCTCGGTGTCGCTGACAGCGCCAACCCGGCAATCCATCGCCATGCTGGCAAGACTATAGGCATCGAGACGGGCGATTTTCTTGTCCTTCTCGATCAGCTTGATCATGCCCATTGATGCAGCATCCATCGCCTTGTTCAGATCAGCATCCTTGGCATGCGATACCAGATACTTCGGGGTTTCCTTGGTCGGGCGTTCCATATCTTCCTTGTCGCGCGCGTTCTTTGGGTTCAGGCAATGAATTCCCTTTTTGATATTGACCACCTGCGAAACACGACAGTCGGACACCCCAGCCATCATCTTCTCGGCCGCATCCGGCGCCACGCCGCGTTGCTGAGCGAGGAACTTAACCGTCTGCGCCTTGGCCTGCGCCCAAGCTTTGTTGAGGTCCTGGTCAAAGCCCATGGTGATCCATGACTTTGCCGTTTCGATGCGCGGGAAATCGAGCGGCTTGCCTTTGATCACTTCCACTGTGATGTTGAACTCGCGGTAGGCGGTTTCGATCGCGGTGAGATTGATTTCGCCATTGCCCTGGCCGGCGTGAGAGTCCCCCGTCCACAGCAGCGCGCCGGGCACATGCACAGGTACGTAAAGTGAAGTGCCTTCGACGAGGTCGCGGATGTCCATATTGCCGGCAAACTCGCCCGGCGGCACGCTCGAGTAGCGGCCCGGCTCCTTGCGCGCTACTCCGATCGTTCCCGGGAATGGCCGTACCGGCAAAATCACCCCGGGCAGAACCTCGACCTGCTTCTTCTCGAGATCCAGATAATAATATTTGACCTGTCCGTCGCTATATTCCTTGGGGAACTGGCCGAACATGCCAGGCACGTTGAAATTCGTGGCATACGCGCGTGGCACGATTTTATTGATGGCGACCTTGAGCACGTCGCCCGGCTGCGCCCCTTCGATAAAGATCGGTCCGGTCACCGTGTGCGGCCCGCGGCCGGGGAAATCCGTGCGCAGCTTCTTGATCTGCTCGATGGTCGTGCCCGGTACCACCTGATTGTGGCTGTGCATCATAGTCTCCAGCACAATCGTGTCGCCGGAATTCACGTGCAGCACCGGCGCCTGGGCATTGTCGAACCAACCCCACTGAGTGGTGTCGAGCGTGGCTGGCAGGAGGTGCACTTTCTTGCCGCCTGGAGTGGAGACAACGCGCAGCTTGGAATCGGCCGGGCCAGTGCCGGGATAGGCAATGGTTGCGGTCGGTGGGTTGGCGGGCGCTGGAGCTTGTGCAAGCGCCGCAGCAGCCAGCAGGGCGTAACCGGTACCAATCGAAATCCGAGCAAAAAGGTCTATGTGACGCATGACATCCCCCGTTTCAGTTGCCGGCTATGTCAACTGTAGCAGGCTAACAAAACTGGTGTGAAGGGCGTGGGCTGCCTTGCCGGCGGGCAGCAGATGCTCAATTGGTGGCCGGTCGAAAGCGCAGTGGCGTGGCGCCAACGAGCACGATGGCGTCGCCCTCGCGTCGCCAGCCGGTCATCTGCACAAGCGCAATAAGCAAATCCCCGTCTGCCTGCATGCGCTCCGGGGTGCATTGCCCGGCGCCTTGCATGGCTGGCAACTCTTCGGGCAAGGGGGCCGCATCGATTTTGATCGCCATATCGGCAATTTCCACGCGCGCCGGAACCGTCCGGCACCACAGATCGATCCGCGCGTCGCCGTTTGCCTCGACGGTCAGGATCGGCATGCGTTTACCCGGCCGCATCGGCGCCGC
>JAJRBK010000182.1 GCA_028679495.1 Methanobacteriota archaeon | reverse complement strand
GCGAAACGGGCGCCCGCGTTGGCGATCCTAGTTGGCTCGTGCCTTCACCTGTCCCTGCCATCTGTATATGCACGGTGTGGTGAGACGGTACTCGTACACCCAGCGATGAGTACGACAGTCACCACGATCGCAGCCATTGCCCCTGTTAATGAACCCCTGCACATTAGAGTCGCTCAAGCCATCGATTATATGGCAGTGTTTTGTCTCTCTTGAATCAAGAGCGTTCATACTGTGAGTCGTTCGCTCAATCTTTCTGCGCAGTCTCATAGTACTTCGTCTGCCCCTTAACTAATTGATATGATCGACCTGTGGGTGTGTGCTCTTGCATTCTCAAATCTGTCGATGTTTGCCTCGTATTTTGAGAGCGAACAAGTGCACAGACGTGACCGGAGACATGAGCGAGGATTCAAAGCAACAACTTTTTATACGGAGGAATTTGACGGGTTAGACACCAAGGATATTGGAGAACTGTGACTGGCTAGTCAGTAAGGGAGGATTACATGAATTCTGATAGCACTGATAGCGGCGGCACCCCTCAAAAAGTCGCCCTAAACTTCACAATAGGTATTTTAGCGTTTGCGATGTTTTTGGTCATTTACACCCAAGGGGTTATGGCCCCTGTGCTTCCAACACTGCAGGCGGAGTTTGCCACGACTGAGACGTGGGCAGCGTGGACGATCACTATCTACTCGGTTGTAGGGATTGTAGCGCTGCCGATATTCGGCAAGCTCGGGGATATGTACGGTAAAAAGAAGTTTTTCGTCATTGGCATGGGTATTTACGCGTTCAGCCTCGTCTTAAGCGCGCTTGCTTGGAACCTGTCTTCTTTCATACTCTTCAGGGCACTGTCTGGTCTGGGACTCGCGACATTTCCCCTCTCGTATGGACTCATCAGAGATGAATTTCCTGCCCAAAGAATCGCTCCGTCACTGGGCATCTTGACCGGCGCGGTCGGTGTTGGCGCAGCCCTCGGAGTTCTGGCGGGCGGAGTCCTCACGCAGTTCTATGGGTGGAGGTCCTGTTTTTCCACGCTTGCACCGATCGCGATTGCTTTGGTGCTGCTTGCCGTATACAAGCTCGAGGAGTCTTCCTTGCGTGCGCACGAAAAGTTGGATCTCGCAGGCGCCGCAGCTATTTCGATCGCGCTTTTGTCCTTCCTTGTGGCGATGTCACAGGGAGGCATATGGGGATGGATCTCAGCGTACACTATTGGCTTGCTCATCGTCTCCCTCATCTTTTCAGTGCTCTTTGTTGCTATTGAGCTTCGCGTTACCGACCCCATGCTCCAACTTAAGATATTCCGCAGCAGAACCATCTTCTGTACCCTCATAACTGCAGTAACAGTCGGCATCAGCACGTATACAATGCTCCAAGTGGTTCCTTACGCGCTTCGCTATCCTGCGCCCGTCGGGCTCGGTCTCAACTCACTCGAGACTGGTGTTGTCATGTTTCCCGGAGGGCTACTAATCGTGTTTCTCGGCCCTCTCGCCGGGATACTCGTAAACAGGTGGGGTGGAAAAACGCCTCTTGTAATCGGTACGGTAGCAATGGCGTTAGGGTTCGTCGCGTTTTACATGTTCAACAGTACCTGGCTTGAAATCCTCCTCGATAAAATGTTTGTCAGTATCGGCATAGCGTTTTCGTACTCGGCGATGGCAGCAATCATCGTGCACTCGCTGCCGCGGAGCCAAACAGGCGTTGGCTCTGGCGTGTATACTGTGATGCGCTCGCTCGGCAACGTTATCGGTCCGACTATCTCAGCGGCGTTTCTCTTGACCTATCGAGCGCCGATTCCTATCTCCACTCCTCGAGGCATCAGCATGGTAAGCTTTCCAACTCAAGCTGCGTTCGACTACGTGTATCTCGCCTCTCTTGGCATCGCGCTCATCGGGGTAGTGGCGTCACTCCTCATCCGAGGAGATGTCGCTAAGATAAAGCAACCTGTAAAGGGTGAAACAACAGCCACCACAGCATAAACTCAGGACGGAGAATATGGAATACAAACACATCTTGCTTGCGACAGACGGCTCAGAACTTATGGGGCCTGTTTACGAGCATTGTGCCTACCTCGCTCGTCTTACTCACGCGACGGTGAGTATCGTGTACGTGCTTGACATCGAAGGGGTCCCTCCTGAGTTCACAGTCGTTAAGGGTGAGGAAAACGTGTACGACGACCTCCTTACTGCTGGTGGGACGATCGTCGAAAAAGCAAAAAGCGCCTTGCTATTGAGAGGTGTCGACGAAAAGGCCATCACCGAGGCCGTGCTAGAGGGGAACCCGTGGGACGAAATCCACGCGTATGTGACCCGTCAGGCGATCGACCTCGTGATCACCGGCACGCACCGACGAAAGGGGCTCTCTCGTTTGCATATCGGCAGCACGGTAGACAGAATCATTCGTAGCACTGAGGTTCCCGTGTTAGTCGTACGGGGAGCGTGAGTCGGCAAGGCTTGCCGTGTAAGGAAAGTACATGACATCAGATGCGACACAACAAAAGTGATGGAATAAACGTGGAAGCGCGTGCGCGTGTTACTTCGCACCTTGAAAAGAAAGACGTCCACCTACGTGCTGACGACGTGATATCATCAACAACGATATTGAAGACATATAATGTAAAGAACGCTTTAATGAAGGT
>JAJRBK010000181.1 GCA_028679495.1 Methanobacteriota archaeon | reverse complement strand
TCCTATTTGAATAACAACAATAAGCTCTGTGGGTGCTACGTGTCAGGCGTGACTGGCGTTAGAAAAGAGCTTTTTCGCGCAAATGCGCCCCTGAATGCAACGCATAGTGTCGGCTCTAATAGAACTGTGATCTTACCTCTAGTCGTTCACTCGATAAAGCGCATCAAATCTTCGTTGAGCTTGTCCTTTTCCTGATAAAATACCCCATGACCACTGTTCTCGAATCGAACGACCGTCGCTCCTTCAATCAGGCGTTGCTGCTCCTCCGCGCCAAGCGCGAATGGCACGACACGATCGTGCACACCGTGGAAGATTCGCGTCGGTACTCGGATGGCGCTCAGCTCCTTTCTTAAATCACGGTCTCGGGGCTCCTCAAGCCCCCGCACGCTCGCCTGTGGTGATGCCTCCATTCCCATTTGCTCGAACCAAGTCGAGAGCTCCTCGCTTACGTGGTAGTCAGCAGTGGCATTTGCGGCCACACTTCGTGACCTGTATAACAGCTGGAGAAGGGTAAGGTACGGATAGTTGTGAAAGGCGAGTTGGGCAAATGTCCGCTTAGCTTTCGCTCTGTCAGCCAAATCGCCCGCAATGAGCACGTCGAAAACCTCAAGCGGCACCCCCTTTGGATTATCAGAGCTGGCAACCATGCATGGACCGGCTGCTGCAATAAGTGCCAGCTTCGTCACCCGCGTATCATCGTGGGTCGCGACGTAGTGCATCGCTATCGCCCCGCCCATTGAGAAGCCGGCAAGCGTTACGTCCCGCACATCCAGGGCCGCGATGACCGCTCCGAGATCACTGGCCCACGAGTCATAGTCGTTTCCTTCCCACGGCTTATCCGATTGCCCATCCGCGCAAATCGAGAGCGACTACCCGATACCCGTGCTGTGCTAAGTTCAGCATCTGGTACTCGAACATTCGGTGACTAAACGGCCACCCGTGAACGAGGACGATTGGCTTGCCGCTGCCCCAGTCTTGTGCGAAGACGCGTACCCCCGAATCTACTTCTAAAAATGGCATCTGAAAAACCTCCTAACAGATAATACTCAAACTTGGCCTGCCTCTAAGTCTTTCACGAGGATGAACGTGCTATCGGCGCCAATTACCGCGCGAAGCGACTGGGGGTCAAGCTCACAGAGTGGGGGAAGGGAGGCTCTCTGGCTGCAGATGCGGTCGCACAGATACCCGCATTCCCCTCCGCCGACCGACATCCTCATGTGATTAAGCGCCCTGAAACACTCTCATAAGAGCATCCATTCCGGTTGGGACTCACACAGTTCGTTTGTTATGAGCAGCGGCTGCACGGCGGAGCATAATGATCGGGAGGCAGGCCTCATGCTTATACGCTCGTCTCACGTCGTTACCCCTCATTTCGTACACTCTCTGAGCAGACGATAGTACGCTATTTTCCGCCCCGCTCTTCAGCAGACCCCTTAATGCAGTAGTAGAGGCTGCTCAGCTGATACTGTTGCCATACTGAACAATCAGGGCAGATACACTTCTTTTGTTGGGGATTTTTTGGATGCTTTCCGCGTGCACAAAAGAGCCCGCCGTCAAGCTTGTTCTCATCATAGGTCGGGCAGCGGCCGCTGTAGCACAGACACCTCACGTAATTATCTTGGTTATCAGGAACATTCATTTTTTGATTCGCCTCTTTTAATTTGTTTTACAATTAGCCGTTAGCACACTCGCGTCGTATACACAGCCTCGTAAATGTTCCCCGCTTAACTGAGCACTCGGCGAGGAGCGTACGCTCGATGCAGAGGAGCAGGCGTCGTGGGTACACAACGCGCGTCGCCGATCGTTACTGCACCGTAATCGTCGCTTTCATGAAGGGATGGATGGTGCAGTGGTAGGGAAACGTTCCCGTGTCGTTGAACTGACGGGTATAGGTGGCGCCGGGACTCAGGTTGCCGGAGTCAAAGGCTCCCGTATCAGACGTGACCGTGTGCGTCGTCGAGTCATCATTCGTCCACGTGACGGTCGCGCCTTTTGCAATCGTCAGTGCAGTAGGGTTAAACGCAAGGCCTTTCATCGTGACGGTATTTTGGCCGCCCGTATTCGCCTGTGGTGATGACGAGGGATTCGTGTTAGAAGACGAGGTGCACCCTGCCGTCAGAACCACCGCTCCTACGAGCACTGCCAGTGCTAAGAGCATTAGTTTCTTCAATGTCATACCTCCTTAGCACGCGCACAAGCGTGCTCTATACATCGTGCTTGGCTTTCGCTCGCGCGTTTAAAGGTCTTCTCCGGGAATTCCTGATTACGGCAGGAGTTGAGCGCTGTTTTAAGCACTCTCTCTCCCGCACGGTGCATCCAGAGTTTGTCTTGCTGCCTTACACCTCAGATTGTACAACGTGGCTCATGTCAGCGGTCTTCGCGTCAGCTTGGTTCAACGATAACTGCAACGTTTGAAAGATGACAATGCTTTCTGCTCAGCCACGTATCAAAGGACAGGCAAGTATCGGTCAAGCTCGTACTGCGTGACTTGCAGCTGATAATCGTCCCACTCTTTCTTTTTAAGCGCGATGAAGCAATCAAACACGTGATCACCGAGCGCTCGTCGTATAATTTCAGAATTCTCAGTTTCCTCGATGGCCGTGCTTAAGTTTCTAGGAAGCGATCCGATGCCGTGATGATCGCGCTCTTCCTGGGTCATCTTAAAGATGTTCCCCTCGACTGGATCGGGGAACTCATAGCTCTTCTCCATGCCCTCTAACCCGCATGCAAGCATAGCAGCAAATGCAAGATAGGGGTTGCACGCTGGATCTGGACTCCGCAGTTCCACTCGCGCCGCAAGCTCGTCGCCCGGCCTGTACGTTGGCACGCGTATGAGCACGGATCGGTCTCGTCGAGCCCACGAAATGTAAACAGGCGCTTCATAACCAGGGACTAATCGCTTGTATGAATTGACCCATTGATTGGTCACAGCGCACAGTTCCTTCGCGTGCGTGAGTTGTCCAGCAATGAATCCTTCCGCCGCATCGGAAAGGTGGTATACGTCGTTGGCGTCGTAAAACGCGTTCTTTGCGCCTTTGAATAGCGATTGATGTGTATGCATGCCGCTGCCGTGTTTCCCTATCATTGGTTTGGGCATAAACGTGGCATAGAAGCCAGAGCGCAAGGCAACTTCCTTAACTACGAGCCGATACGTCATGATGTTATCAGCCATGGTCAAAGCGTCTGTATAACGGAGATCGATTTCGTGTTGGCTGGGGGCTAGTTCGTGGTGGCTATACTCCACACGAATGCCCATATCTTGGAGAGCAAAGATTGTCTCTCTTCGCAGATCAGTTGCCTGATCAAGCGGGGTGAGGTCAAAGTCTCCACCCGCGTCTATGATATCAGGACGGCGGCTGTTAGCAAAGTAGAAGTACTCAAGTTCAGGGCCGACGTTAAACCTAAAGCCTTTCTTTTCTGTTCGCTCGAGGTTCTGTTTGAGAACGTAACGAGGGTCTCCCTCAAACGGGCGCCCCGAGGGCTCGAGTATGTCGCATATAATTCGCGCTACGCCTCTCTCTTTAGGTCTCCACGGCAACACAGCAAAGGTACTGGGGTCTGGTTGTGCGATCATGTCGGATTCTTCGATCGCTTCATAGCCTATGATTGAGGATCCATCAAAATCTACACCGTCGGTGAGCGCTCTTTCGAGCTCCTCCGCTGTAATAGCGAGGTTCTTGAGAGAACCGAGGATATCCGTAAACCAGAGCCGGATAAATGTGATGCCTTGCTCTTCCACTTGGTGGAGGACGTACTCTACATCCTTTTTTTGCGTCATATCAGATCGCCTGGTAGTATCCGTGTAGTAGGGGATTCAATTTCGGTTATTTATTACGATGTATCGGATTCCACGGGCGAGACGCGGCTCCTACCTCCTTCTCGAGCATACATTTTCTAAAAAGTACGAAACGTTCTTCGAACGGTGAATTGCAGACGCTTCAAGTATCCATTCTGGACAGCGTCACGAAACAAAAGTGTTCCTTGGTTGCCTGTTAGCTATAAACGTGCTGCACCACATGGAAAGTAGCTTGCCTAATGAAGAGCACATTGCTCAGCAGGCTAGCTTTCGATCACGCCAAGCCGCGATAAAGGGGCAGCATCCTGCATGTTAGACTATTTTTCACTCCATAAAATAATACACGTGAGTACTCCTGCAATAGGTATGGCAGAAGATAAACCTCTTTACGAACGCATTGGTGGGATATACCCCATCTCCCTTGTAGTAAATCGGTTCAGCGATGAGGTCGTTGAGAACCCGAAGGTCGGAAAGGGTTCACCGAACCCTCAGCTCAACGACTGGTCCACCAAC
>JAJRBK010000180.1 GCA_028679495.1 Methanobacteriota archaeon | reverse complement strand
CCGAAAAGTGTGCGAGCCATAAGGGTAAGCATGCGATTACCGAGGGCGTTTGTCCTTGTCATCGCACCCTCCTCGATACGACCTTTCAACCGCGAACCAAGCACAACATCATGCGTGTATAAGAGGCGCATGAAGTCCACGATGCGCTCCGGCGGATAGGTGTTATCACCATCTATCATGATGAAATAGTTGGCTCGTACCGATGCAAATGCTTGTTTCATCGCCGCTCCTTTTCCCGATCGGTTAGCAAGTACAATCGTCGCTCCTTTCTCACGCGCCCGTCGTTGTGTATCATCTTTTGAGTTTCCGTCGATTACGTACACCGCGGTCGCATACCCCTCGTTCGCAAGCTGTTCAACAGGGATTCGGTCTATGACGTCTCCTATGGTTGCTTCTTCGTTGAGCGTCGGTATGAGTACTGCGACTTTAGACTTCGTCTGCATGTGTGCTCGTTGGGAAGTACCTATGACAGGTGCGGTTGTTCATTAGCTAAACGTGGTAATCATATATACGATGGCTGAAGCGCCGAAAGTTAGCACCTTCTATGCTGCTCGTACAAGGATATATAGTATATTGATTTCAATAGCCCTTCAAACGGGCTTAAGTGCCAACGCTCTCTCAGGACATCAGATGGAAACCGTCATCCTTTCTGCATTACGGCTTGTTATCGGCACAGCCTTATTTTTTTTCGTGCCTGGTTTCGCCGTAAGCGTGCTATTATTTCCAAGAAAGGCGAGCTTAAAGAGCTTAGAGAGAGTTTTAATGGCCATCATCATTAGTATCATCATCTCCGTCACTGACAGCGTTATTTGTTTGATTACCGTTGGGCTAACGTTTGTCACGCTATCTCTCTCTATGCTTGCTTGGTCAGCCGTATTTATGATATCAGCTTTGGTACGGTGGAGAACACTCCCAACGTCTGACAGACTCACAATTCAGTGGGATCGAGATGCTAAGTATATCCTAACGGGGGTGGCCGCGCTCTGTCTCGTTGTTGCATTGATAGGTATTACTGCCCTTTCGTCTCATCCAACCGAGACGTATTATAGTGACTTCTATGTTCTTGATAGCAACCATCAGACGCTCTTGTACCCCTCAAACGTGTCTGTAGGCACTACCTCAACCCTTATCCTTGGCATCACAAACCACGAGACGGGCCCTAATACGTATGCCGGCACCGTCAAGCTCAATAACGCAACTGTATACGCCTTCGATAACCTCGAATTAGGCCAGGGACAGAATCTTGAAAAGCCTCTCACTATCCCCTTTACCTCACCGGGCGAGCACCAGAAGGTGCAACTTGTCCTGACCGATTCATCAATGAAAAGCTATGAATTGCACCTCTGGGTGAACGTCCGATAGGCGTCTTAATTGTACCCTGAGTGATTGATATACGCAACATGACAGTGTAACGCATATAGTGAGTGCTCGACTTTGCACGCTTTTGGCGCGTGCCGACGATACCAAACAGTTAGCGCGCCAGGCACAGACGCTAGGTAAGCGCTGCCGCACTACTTAAAAGCGTTGAAAAGTGCGATTCTCTCTCTTACTAAAGCTGGGATTTTGTGGGATCCACCTGCCGCGTCAACCTCCGCGTCAGTTATTCTAAACGTTTGCATCAAGGAAGCACGTTTTGTCTCCATATATTCGATTAAACGCTCATCAGGCACGGTTATATAGGTAAGTTCCTTTATCGTTTCCTCGATTGATCGCTCTGTGCCAACCACAATGAAGACCACTCCCATCTCTCCCGTTCGGACTCCCATATCGAGTGCTTTTTGTATTTGTCTACACGCGCTTAGTTGTAGCAGAATTTCAACACCGAGGTCCTGGGCGATGTTGCTGTGGGTCTCAAATGACCGAATGGCTTTATTTAAAGCATAATCAATGTGTCGTTGACCTGCTATTTTTGAAGCGTCGACGGCTTGAATCGTCGTCTTGCAAGACAGCGCGATCTTATTAAGGTTAGACAAGAAATTTTTAACATTTCCAACAACAACTCTGCCCGCAAGAAGATCGTAGTGCATTGTCTGCGCCATGTGTTTGTATAGAACGATGTGCGTCTTCTGTGCATTACATCGGCAGGGTTCTAGGGGGCCCCAGCTGCTCTAATACATCGGTTGCTAGGGCGGGACCAAGAAGTGCTGCAATTGTATCAGAAGGCGCCTCCTTGAGCACACGTCGACTGGTAAACCCTGCGTCGTAAAGTTTTCGAGCACGCACCCGGCCAATGTTTTTGAGCTGCACAAGGTCAAGAAGTTCACGGTCGATGCCAAATTTAATACGCTCAGTGAGCTCTCGAGCGTGCCGCCTCGAAGGAGATTTTAGGTACGTTGCAAGCTCAGCGAGGGCATGGCTAACCCATTGCACGGTATCAACAAGATTCCTGATGTCGCCGGGGCCTACATTATAGGTGTCAGTCATCTCTTTTTCGCTTACTTCATGAATCCAGTCATAAACAAGCATCGCTGTTTTTACCTCGGAGAGGAACCAGTCGTAATCGACATCTCGAAAACGGTCAGGGATCTCACTCAAGAATTCATCGAGGTGCTTATTAACAAATTCAGTCACCACCCGATAATCTTTGTTGCGCATATAAAGATGCTTGATATCTGGGGTGGAACAGATAAGATGGAGCAACGAAATATCAGTCGGCCGCTCAGCCCTCTCTAATCCCTTTCTAATCTTGACGGCCGTAAGCGGATCAATGTACAGCCTCGATACGAGATGACCAAACGTAGTCGCACGGACGTACCCTCCAAAATCAGTTATCATCTCCTCATTTTCAAGGAACACCAAAACACGGTCGATAGCGTACCGAATGAGGTTGATTACCTTCGTTTGCTGAAATCCAAAAAAGGTGGAATCAAAGAATTGCTCAAGATCCTCCCGTGTATGCGCAAAGCCGTTTGCAATAATTGAGAGCGTGTGAACTCGCAGGGCCGTTTCAGTTCCCAATTTTGATAGAACGTCTTCCGTATCGTTAAGAATATAGTGCTCTGTAAGGGCTTCGCACTCGCCTGGCGATTTTGCTATAAGGATTGCCTCTCCGTACAGGTCAAACCCAGGTCTCCCTGCGCGTCCTGCCATTTGCTTGTATTCCAGCACGGGAATATTTCTCATGCCGTAATTGGCGTCATAGCGTTTGTAATCCCTGATAACAACCCGCCGAGCAGGAAGGTTGAGTCCTGAAGCTAGCGTGGGAGTACAGACGATGACCTTGATTAGCGTCTCTCGGAACCACGTTTCGATGAGCCTTCGCTGATCACTCGAAAGCCCTGCATGGTGAAATGCCACTCCGTAACCGACACAGTACGCGAGCTTCTCAGCAATACCTGTATCTCCCCGGATCTGTGCTGTGACATCGTTATGGGCGGGAACCTTCCGTTGCTTCATTGTCGCTGCGATTTTTTTCGCCAGGCTTTCGGCATTCCTTCTCGTATTGACGAAGATCAAACACTGGCCCCCCTCTTCTAGCGCATCAAGTGCAAGCGCGCCCGATGGGTCGGGCACCCTGTTCTCTACAGGTTTCTTTAGCACCACCCGCTCGGGCATATCTTGCATGAACACAATCGTGCCATTATCTGGGAGGTAAAGCCCCTCATGAAGCACCACGGGCCGCCAATCGCTAACCACAAGCTCAGCGTGCAGCCATCCTGCTATTTCATCTGCATTAGAAACAGTTGCACTTAGTGCAAGTATTTG
>JAJRBK010000179.1 GCA_028679495.1 Methanobacteriota archaeon | reverse complement strand
CGGTGAGCGTGCGCCCTCGTTGCTTCTTCTGCCTGTTTAAGCTCGGTGACATCTCTCGCCGCAGCAAAGACGCCTTGGATCTCGCCCGCTTCGTTCCGGTACACGGTGGCGTTATATAGCACGTCAGTTACCTTCCCTGACACGTGACGAATGGCGAGCGGGTAGTCTCGCACAAAGCCTTCGGTAAACACCTGTCGATAACCCGCATCTGCTTTATCCGGCTCAGTGAAGAAGTCGCTGAAGTCACTGCCGATAAGCTCACTACGAGAGCAGCCGGTCACGTCTTCCGTTGCCGTGTTGACGTCAGTGATCGTTCCTTCAGCGTTGATCGTGACCAAAGGATCGAGACTTGCCTCGATGAGGCTTCGCGTGTATAGCGAGCTAGCGCGCACTTGTTCCTCTCCCTGCATCCGCATCACCGCCAACGAAAAGAGTTCTTCAGCGAGGCGCCCTACCACGGCAACATCATGCCGCGTGTAGGGTCGTCCGGGGTTGGCGAGCGCTATCTCTCCCACGACCTCGCCACTTACGAACGCAGGCACCGCGAGGAACTGTTCAAGGGCGGCATGTCCTTCAGGAGTGCCTGCCGCGGCAGGATGCTGCGCCGGTGCGTTCGTGAAGAATCCACGTCGTTCGTTGAGTGCGTGCCCCCATAACCCGTGATAGTGTCCGTCAGGGCCGATGGGGAAGCGAACCTGACGCTGAGCTTCCGGGATGGCACACTCATCGAGCATCATCTGTGTGTGCCCGTATGCAATGACGTCCTTGGTGTGAGGTTCGATCAGTGCTATAAAGCCTAGCGCGCTGCCGGTGAGCCGTTTTGCGTCCTCTAGGATGGCGAGCAAGAGGTCGTCAAGGTCGAGCGAGGGGAAGAGTAAGAGTGGGGTGAGCCGGGTGATCGCTTCAGTGATCGCAAGTTCGTGCGTGAGTGCCTGTTGCGCCTGCATCTTCGCTATCACCGTCCCTGCTTCTCGCCCAATAAGCTCAAGCAGCCCTTTTTGCTCCTTGGATAAGCGCCGGCGCTGCTGACTGCCAAAGCCGAGCACGCCGATCACCTTCCGTCCTGAGAGAAGGGGAATTGCGCCCGCTGTTTGAAGCGCTGAGCCCCGCGCGCGTGCAGAATCGATGTCTTCGAATGCCTCCTCAAAGCGTGGCTTTCCAGTTTGAAGGACGGGGTCGAAAAGGGGATCATTGATAGGGATCTCACGCTGTTCCTCGACGTACTGAGAAGGAAGTCCATGTGAACACTCGAGCGTCAGCTTATCGTCGTGCAACAAACGCACGTGTCCGACCCCGAGGTCGGTGAAGGCGAGTGTCTTTGTGAGGATCTGGGAAAGCAGGGAGGGGAGGTCGCGTGCGGTACTGCCGATCATCACGATTTCATTGATGACTTCAAGCTCATGCACACGTCGTTTGATCATCGCTTCCGCCCGCTGACGCACGGCGACTTCCTTTTTGAGCGATGCAGTCGTGGCTGCAAGCTCGGTGGTACGCTCCTGCACGTGCTCTTCGAGCGCTTCGTTCACCAAGCGAAGCTGCTCATTTGTGAACTGAAGCTGCTCGTTCAGCGCTTGTACGTCCTGATGTGCCTCTTGTAACAAGTGTTCTGCACGCGTACGGTCAGTGATATCGGTGATCTGACCAAGGTATCCATCGATGCCGCCCGTCTTAGTGTCTAGGAGCGGCGTAAAGAACACGTGGACATATCGCTTGCCCACATTTGTCGTTTCAAAGCCCCCGCTTGCTTTGATTGCATCAAAGTCGTACCTTTGCTCGTATTCCACTGACTGCCCTGCCCGCAGCTGTGCTTTGTCATCGTCTGTCATGCGCGGGCTTGAAAAGATCGTCATGCGTTGGAGGGCACTCACGTCGGCAATACCGAAGAGCGCAAGTGTCGCTTGGTTGGCACGAACGGGGCTCCCGGTGGCATCATAGTACACCTGTGCGATTGCCGAGCTGTTAAAGAGGCTTTGAAACTGCTCCTCGCTTGTCTTAAGTGCTTGTTCTATCGCCACGCGTTCAGTGACATCAATGCCTGTAGAAAAAACGCCTGTGTATATGCCCTCTTCATCGTGCTGCGGCGTATTCGTCCACTCGATCCAAAGGCGTCTTCCGTCTTTGGTAATCACCTCGTTGCGGTTATGTCGGTAGTCACTGGGACGACTGATTATGTCATCAGCCATCTGCTCGAGGTCTCTACCTGTGCTCTCTGTGGAAGGGAGGAGCGTGCCGATAACGTGGCGTCCTAAAAATTCCTCTGCGGTGTAGCCAAGAAGGGTGAGGGCGTACTCGTTGGCAAACGTGATATGGAGTGTGGGATCAACCCAGAGGATGAGCGCGTCAAGGTTGTTCACAAGTTCACGATAGTGCTCCTCACTTACTGTAAGGGCTGCTTCCGCCCGCTTTTGCTCGATGGCAAAGCGGATCATGCGGGTGAATATCCCAGCGTACGGCGCACCGAGGGTAAGGGTGTCCTTTGAGAGAAACCGTTGTGCCCCTTCCCGCAATACCCGTTGTCCGAGCGCCTCGTCGTCTGAGACCGTTAAGACGATGATCGGCAGGTGGGATGCCTGCTTGTAGATGGCGTGGAAGGTGTCCAATCCTTGACTATCCGGAAGCCCGAGGTCTAAGAGGATGACGTCGACAGAATTAGTGGAGAGCAGCGCAAGCCCTTTAGAAAGCGTGGAAGCAGTGATAATATTAAAGCGATCGTGCGGCGTATCGTGCAGGAGTTCAGTCACTAATCTGGTATCAACTTCGTTGTCTTCAATGAGGAGGACGTTGATCGGCTGTGCGTTTGGGGTGGCAGTCATAGGAGGGTCACGACGACGTATCGCACTGCACGCGTCGCATAAAAACGTAACATGGAGTATGGAAGTACTATCTGGCTTAAAGGTAACGTCGCTCAAAGCAGACCCCTTAAAACCGTATAGCAAAGGACACCAATCGGTGTGCCCTTCAGGGTAGTATTTCGTTGCACCTGTGAAATGAGGGCGTTAACGTGCCACTTTATCTAGCGCTGAAACCGTTTTTAATGAGTGCTGGCTATCCATGCCCATCTTCGATGTGGATAGTGGAATCCTCATCCTGTCTTAGCGCTTTGCGATCCCCCTTGTACACGGAATAAGCGGCCAGAATCACCCCTACGGCGATTGGTCCTAGGAAAAAGCCAGCGAGACCCCCAACGATGCCACCGCCGAGAAACGAGAGGAGGATTAAGAGCGGATGGATGCTCGATGCTTTGCCAACGAGATAAGGCCGGAGAATCAGTTCAGGGATTACGTAGAGGATAATGACACCAACGATGAGAAAGATTCCTGCTTCAAACGGACCGCGCACGAGAAACACGTACGATGCTACCGGTAATAGTACCATCCACTCAGCGAGGATCGGCACGAGCGCTGCAATAAACATGAGTGCGGCAAGCACGGCAATGAGGGGGATTCTGAAAACGAAAAAGACGGGAATTGAGATGAGGCTAATAAGCACGGCAGCAAGAAAGTTGCCGACGTAGATGCCGGAAATCATGCGGTCAGTCGCGTGAACGAACCGACGGGACGCGTCAGTCTGTGGATACAGAGCAAGGAGTGATCGGACAAATCGTTTGCCATCAACGAGGAGGTAATAACAAATAATGACGGACAGCACAAGATTGAGAAGAAAGATACCAACGTTTGCAGTCGCGCTATACGTAAGGTATCTGCTCACGGGCACGGTGCTCACGGTGCTTTGCGCAGCGTTGATGATACTATCCGTCAGATCGGGTGACAAGCCAATGGTGGCAAGCCCCCGGTTGAGATCCACTGCGACCACGTCCTGGTTCTGAATGATCCATGCAAGTTGTCGCGCTGCCTCGATTATACCGAGGACAAATATGGCCACGATGGGGACGACAAGCGCGGCCGTCGCAAGAAGTGCAGCTATACGCTCACTGTTCTTCACGCGCGACACAAGCTGATTTTTAAGCGGACGTGCTACATATGCAAACACAAGTCCCAACACAATGCCATCGAGAAGCGGCAAGAGAAGGTATGCGACGGATAGAAGTACAGCAATAAGCGCGATGAGGGGGAGAAATTTCAGCCAATGTGCACGTATCTCACCGGGCATGTGTAATCATAGGGGGATGACCACAAGCGGTTATTAATGTATCCTGACTAAAAAAGGCTAAGAGATCCACTTTCCACTCATTGAGCACGTAAAGCCCTGCTGATGGTGTGCTCTGTCGGTGGTTTTCCAATGAGAGTCTAGTCTCCTGAGTCAAGGCTCCTCCACATGCATTGTGCTTAAAAGCGTGTGATACAAGGAAACAGCTCCTTCACAGTGCGGACGTGTGCTCGTAGTTAACAAATACGCCTATGGCTGCGACCCATCCATCTCTTTCCCTCGCTTCTTGAACTCAACAGGTCTCCACTGGGCACATCCTTCAGGACGATATGAACGCGTTTGATAAAACCGCTGTGGAGGATCCTTTTTTTCTGGAACGGGACAACGCCGGTAGAAGTGGTCGCATGAAAGACAGAGCAACATAATTTTCACCTTACATAGGTGAACGAACATGAACGAAAAGCGTGTGGGAAGAGTGCCGTGAAACTGCTTGAAGCTTGTTCCCTCTCGCCGCCGCGCGATATACCTAGCAACGCAGGGCTTATGCGAATGTACTAATGATGTCTGGGGCTGGTCGTGCTGGTTTCCGCCTCTCGACATGCGTTTTACTACTTCGAACGCACATATGTAGATGATACCATGGCACCGACGACACGCGACGAGATGGTCACCCTCAAAGTGACAAAACGAACGCTTGAACGGCTTGAGCGTACGGCACGTAGGAATGAGACGCCGAACGAACTCATTAACCGGCTCATCGACGAGCACGACAAGCACAAGGAGGAGGAGCGCGAGCGCATACAAGAGACATGGGAGGATATTCACGAATAGTCGTTGTTAAGGCTCCTCGGTTGCCGGCGCAAAGGTCATAAAAGAAAAAGGAGCGGCTCGCAGCAGAAATGAAGCATGCGAGCACCTATGCGACGATGTGCACGGTGAAAGAAGGCATGGTGCCCGCACGACACTCCAAAGGTTGGCCGTATGCCATCTATGGGAGAACCCGTGCGTGTCGCCACGCTTGGCATACACGCTCCTCTTAGCCGTTCCCTTACTCAAGGTAGCGTACTGCTTCTGCCGGCGGGATCTTTGCGGCGTTTCGTGCAGGAATGACAATGCACACGATAGCAGCCACAAATACGCCGACGAGTATAGTAGCGAGCTGCATCCACGGCACCGTGAACTGGTAGCTCTCTTTTTGTGAGAAGCTCAGGTAGATACCATACGTGAGCACGACACCAGTTCCCACCCCGACAGCCGTGCCAAGGGCTGCGGTGAACAATCCTTCGGTAAGCAGCGACCGCGTCACGTGCGATCGTTGGAAGCCAATCGCGCGCATCATGCCGATTTGTTGTCGTCGCTCTAAGATCGAGCGCATCGTGATTGTCCCAAGCGAGGCGATGCCAACGATAAGGCCGAGGCCGAGGAAGACATAGATGAGCTGCATGAAGGCCTGGCTCTGTTCGGTCATTTGCTGCACCTCATCGCGGATGACGGCAGCATCCACGCCGAACGCCTTGTACCCTTGTTTTAGCGCATACGTGGTGTCAAGCGGTGCGACCCCGGGTGCGAGCTTCATCATGAACAACGTGTCGCCTTGCACCCGTGGGAACAGATCCTTCATCGTAGTCTTGTTCATGAAGACGCCGTGGAGATAGAACTCGTTGAGCACTCCTGCGACGGTAAACGTCTCTGTTCCTTTAGCGGTTGGCAACGTGATGGTGTCCCCTGCTTTGACCGTCTGCTGATTGCCATAGGTGTAGCTTGAATCAACGACGACTTTGTGTGGGTCATTTGCGGCGTTCCAGATGTCCTGCGTGGAGGTGCCCGGACCGACGTCCAGGAACTCATATTGTGCGTGCTGTGTGAAATTCGCATCAAAGCCGTACACGGAATCGAAAGGCGGTCCCTGATAGGAGACATCTTGGCCATTGATCTTCATGTCGCTCACTTGTGTTGCGTAGAGCCCGTCATAGTACTGTAGCTTCGATGCCGCTAACGGTGTGACGTTGAGGGCTGTAGACGGTGCACCCAATGTAAGGAGTGTCTGCGACGGCATCGATGAGTGAAGTGTGGCTGAAGGCGGTGTTACTACGGTTAGATTTGAGAGCGGTGCCACCGAATGTGCGCAGATGTCGTACCCTCCGGTCTGCTCCTCCGGAGAGATCTTGAACGTCGCTGAGGAGATTGAGCCCATGACGATCACAAAGATGACCAGCGCAAACATCATTACGGTCATGCCCGTCCTGAATCGGTTGTTGAGAGGGTAGGCAACGGCGGACTTAAGCATCGCCTGGAGTGAACGGACGCGTCCGAGCGTCCCCGTGAGCCCCCGAATTACTGTGGGTGCGTTGAAGAAGATCACGAGGATCACCGCGATCACCATCATGACGCCGCTTAGCATAAACATATACTGAGCGGCGCCCAAGGCCATACCGGCCGACGCGATCACGTTCAGGTAAACAAGGTACGCGATGAGAGCGACGCTTGCCAGTGAAAATACCCGTTCTTGCGAGGCCCATCGGCGCGCCACAAGGCCGACACCAAAGATCGCCATCGTCGGTGCGATCACTTTGATCATACCGTCAGAGCCCGCGACGAGGTAGGTGAAAATCCCTACTGCTGCAAGAAGGGCGCCTGCAAGGAGCGTGCGTCGCGTGACCGTTGTGCTTCGCAATTCTTTAGTGTTGCGGATGGCGTGGATGACGTTCAACTTGCTGATCCGCCACGAGGCGAGCGCAATCGTGACGAGGGTGAGGGTGACGCCCAACAAGAAGGCGAGGGCAAGACTCGACCAGTTGTAGTGAAGAGCGAGCGTTATGCTGTACTCGGCGTTGTCTGATATAATGGAGTTAAACCCGTAGATAAGGCCTGCCCCCACCCCTAGTCCGAGCAGCGATCCGAGTGCAGCTGCGACCACGGCGTACGACGTGCCCTCAAACAGAAAGAGCTGCGTGAGGTGCCGCCGCTCAAGTCCGACCGCGCGTGCCATTCCTAGCTCGCTCTTTCGCTCCTCGGCAAGCATGACAAACATGCTGACAATAAGGAGCGCGGCGGCGATGATCGCAAACGAGCTGAAGAGGACGAACATCTGGGTCATCTGTGAGCCGGTGTCCTGCGCCACCTTCAGCATGTCCTGCTTTATGGCTTGGGTCTGGAACGAGTACGGCAATCCGGCGAGCGACTGATTGACAGCGCTCATGACCTTTTCTGACATCCCGGCGCCATTGTCCGCACTTCCCGTGTTGGTGATGTGTATCTGATTAATCTGGCCTGGCTTGCCTACGATCGATTGGGCAGCAGCGAGCGGCATGAAGACGTTCTTGGCAAGCCCGAACTGGGCTTTGCCGGTATCCTGCGCGATGTATTTGATCGTCGCGTTATGCGTGCTGAACGTCGATCCAGGCACCCCGTAATTTACGGCGAGCGTATCACCAACGTGGGCGTTTAGATCCTTCGCAAGTCTGTTGTTGATGATGACTTCATTCGCGTGCAGGTCAGTCGCATCAGTGTGCGTACCGTCAAGAAGTATGAAGTCTCCAAACGCTTTGTCTGCAGTGAAGTCCGTACCGTACAGCTGCACCTCGCTCGCTGAGATATCGTTCGACCGATCATCGACTGACGGTGCCGTAACGATAATTGCTGGCGCGATCCCGTGGACAAGACTGCTCACCGCTTGATCAGCCGCGAGTTTATCGGACACGCTCGTAGCGAAGTACTGCCCGGACATCGAGATCGATTCGTCGACCGGCCCCAGCGCGTCGTAGGTCGCCTTTTCGATCATGTAGTTCATGGTATCACCGGCGACGAGTGAGCCTGAGATGATAGCGGTGCTCACGAGAAGTCCGGCGATGACAACCGCCGTCTCTTTCGGGCGGCGGGTAAAATTGCGCACGCCCATCTTGAAGAGAATGCGGTTTCGTAGCGCCAAGCCCGCGACTGTGACCAGCATGAGCGCAACGATGATTGATAAGATGAGAAGTGAATCCATGTCCTTTCCTTTTGTTAGACGCACGCGTTCATGCTCTGAGCTTGATGTACGCGTTTATACTCTGGGCTTGCAACGCTAGCCTACGAGCTCGACGTGCCAGGGCATCCTCTGAGACGATAGCGCCGTCTTGCATGCGAATCATCCGGCTTGCTGTCTTGCCCACCGTAGGATCGTGCGTGACGACGACAAACGTCTGATCGTTTTCGCGGTTGAGCCGCAGCATCAAATCCAAGACCTGTCGCGCTCCTTGCGAATCAAGGTTACCCGTTGGCTCATCGGCCCAGACGATCGCTGGCTCATTAATGAGGGCGCGTGCTATCGTGACGCGCTGCTGTTGCCCTCCTGAGAGCGCTGAGGGTTTGTGGCTTGCTCGCTCTCTGAGACCAACGGCCTCAAGGGCATCAAGCGCGCGTGGGCGGGCCTTTTTCTGATCGACCCCGCTGATGAGCAAGGGAAGTTCAACGTTCTCAACCGCCGATAACACGGGGAGGAGGTTGAACGATTGGAAAATGAAGCCCATCCGTTGGGCTCGGTGCCGTGTGCGGTCTCGATCGCTCATGCTCTCGAGTGCTGTGCCCTCGACCTTGACGGTGCCGCTCGTTATGTCATCGAGACCTGAAAGGCAGTTCAAGAGCGTCGTCTTGCCACACCCGCTTGGCCCCATAATCGAGATCATTTCGCCTTTCTCGATCGTCAGGTTAACGTTCTTAAGTGCATCCACTGAACAACCGTTTGATCGGTAGGTTTTTTGTACGTGTTCTGCTTCGACCATTAACATGTCTTATCACTTTGATACATGGATCGCGTCGTTGTCAGCTACGTTTTTCGAGAGCGCGGCGCGAGGTATAACCGCGTTGCTGCGTTGACTTTTGAGCATAATATTATAACCGGCTGTATTACATAGTGACTGACTAGATACTTTCTTAAATATCATTATACTATATAACCATTTTGTTAATTAACCTCTAAGTCACTTTTAAATTGATGGGAAATAACATATCCCGTGATCACATGGCACGAATAGTCCCTGAATACAAGCAAGAAGCACGAAACCGGATCCTGAAAGCGGCACAAGAGGCCTTCTCCGAAACAGGATACGATCAGACGACAATGGAGGCTATCGCCCAGAAGCTCGACGTGAGCAAGGGCGCCCTGTACCTTTACTTCAAAAGCAAGGAAGAGCTCTTTGCACAGATAACGGGCGCCCGACAGCGCGCCCTGCGAGAGACACTCCAGGAGTCGCTCAAAGAGGGGGAGCTCCTCGAGTGCACGCAAAAGTTTTTTGATACCGTGATGGACCCGCACAACACCTATAACATCAATCTCACGTTTGAGGTTATATCTGAAGCTTCGCGCAACAGTGCCTTGCGCGACCTCCTTTTTACGGATTATTCTCGTCGCCTTCAGATCCTCGCGGAGTTCCTAGACGAACAGAAGGAACGGGGGCTCATACGCGACGACGTTGATATCGGAGCGCTCTCGTTAGGGATCAGCGCGATGTTTAACGGGCTGATGATTGGCCATATATTGGGGATTGAGCACGAGGATATTGAACGGGCATGGACGGGAACGCTCGGCATGCTGCACTCTTCGCCCGTCAGGGCTACTTCTCTTGAGCGCTGAGCCCACTGAATCTTCTCTGGGCGATCAACTGTAACGTATACAATCGTGTGCTCTAAAATGCTCGGACATCAAAAAGGCGCCTTCTCGTTCGATGTGTGAAGCGCTTTCTTAGACAGCCTCAAGCACTCTCTGAGCGCTACCATTTTCATTTTTCAGTCGCGTCCCGCGACCACGGCTGGATCTCACGCAGTTTGACTGCGGTCACTTACTTTTGCTAGCCCTTCAAACGCGCTCTCCTTCTTCGGCTTTCGTATACATGCCGCCACATCACGCCCACGAGCGCTGCAAACACAAGTCGTGCCTACGGCAGGTTGAATTGTCTGTACCAGAGCAGTAGATCGTGTCCCTTCACCGCGAGGTGCGCTAAAACGGGGAAACGGTAATCAGCAGCAGCACTTTACCCACAAGCATGGCTGAGCAATTCGCAGTATACACGCACCCCCATAAAGGTCAGCGTCGGCGTCTGTCCATGTTATCCACGAAGGCGGGAACGCTCGATTACGCCGATACGGCCGCGCTCGATGAGTTCCACGACGAGCTGAGCGCTATGATGACTAATCTGCGCTTGCACGTCGCACATGAAGAGGCGACCATCCATCCCATGTTAGCCGGCTGCATACCGGGCGGTGCTGAACGGCTGGAGGAGGAACATCGTACGGGCAAGCATCTGGTAGAAAACCTTTCTGCCCATCTCGAGGGGATACAAGCGAAATCACCCGAGAGTACGAAACGCGGAGCGCTTGGTCTGGAGTTCTATCTCGCATTGAACCGGTTCATCGCGTTTTACCTCGACCACATCAACGAAGAAGAAGAGCATGCCCAAGCCGCGTTGTGGCGATATTACACAAACGATGAGCTTGGCGATGCATGGGCAACGATTCAAACTAGCCAGTCACCTGAGGAATCAATCGATAATTTCGAGATGATTCTTCCCGCGCTCAACATCGATGACTCACCACTGTGTTTACTCTTGCTAGCAACGCGCCGCCTGAGGTGCAGCAGACGTTCCGCACGCTTGCAGAGCGCCTCCTCAGTCCTGAGATGTGGACAGCTCTCAAATCGCGAATTGGGTAGGGTTAGTGCTATTCAGAGCGGTCTCGAAGTTGCATAGCTAAGCCGACAAAATCCTAGGCGTAGCTCGAACGGCCTGTGTAGCCTTTGTTTCACTAAGAAGATCCGCTGACAGTCGAAAAGCGTAAGATATTCGTCATAATCACGAATGCTCGGAAAACACTTTTTTTGACGAGCGTGCAAAAAAAAGACGATTCGAAAAACATGCCTCTATGCCGCGTGCTACGGAGGCAAACCATGAAAAAACTCATGCTCTTAGCGTTGGCAGTGCTCATAGGAGCGGTGGTTCTGACGGCAGGGTGCACGTCGTATTCTAATCCGAGTCCCGCCCCCTCGT
>JAJRBK010000178.1 GCA_028679495.1 Methanobacteriota archaeon | reverse complement strand
GCTTGGGGTACCTTTCCCGTTCGATGTGCCCACAGAGGGAGGATGTACAGTCCGGTAAGCTGATCAAGCACCGCCCAACTGAAAGCGAGCAGTATTATGGCGCGAATCGGTTCCCCGATGAGGAGATAATATACCGTTAACGGCACGTACACGATGGCTCGTCCGATGACCGGAATGAGACCGAAAATGGCGATAAGAATGGCGAAGGTGAGGAAGTAAGGCACTCCGAGTATCGCGTATCCAATTGCTGCTAAGACGCCGCTTACAAAACTCGATGCAATGTTAACGACATAGAGAGAATAATAGATTTTTTGTAGGTGTGAAAGAAATCGATTAACGTACCGTTGATACTCATACGGTACGAGCGTCGTGAACTCGGGCACAAGGTCGCTGCCACGCAACAAAAGGTAGTACGAAAGCAGCGTGATGATAATGAGTTCAACGATGTAAAGTGGGACGTTTGGAATGATCTGTTCGATAACTCGTGTGACGCTTGTCAGCAAATCGTTCAAGATTGTTGCGGTGATCTGAGCGATTCTTTCCTGCAAACCCGTGGCTTGAAAAGACTCGCTTATCCGCGTGCTAACGCGAGTTACCAAACCCTCTAGACCCTGATTAAGCAGCTCATCAACGTTCACTGACGAGCTAGACAGGCTTGCTACCTCACTATATAGTATATAGACGAGGTCGAGGAGGATGAACGCAAGTGCTGCAAAAATGAGCGCGAGCACAATCATTATCGAGGTTCGCCGTCGGTGTATACGTCTCTCAAGCCACGCCGTTGGATACTGCAAAATGAATGCGAGGAGGAGGGTTATGGCGATAACGCTCTTAAAAGTCCAGGAGATGAAGATTAAAACTAAGGCCACCGCACTTGCTATCCCCAAAAGTATCAGTTTATCTCGCTGCTTTCTTTCCATTCTATTGCACACGATTCGCTCGCTCGCCTAAAAGCTTTTGCTAATGTTCCTTTCAAGCTTCTTGAGCGACATCGTTATGAGCTCTCTTCGTGTAACTCAGTGCATGGACAGACTTGACAGGATATTCGAGTTGCAAGCGAGTTTTGATGAATCAGTCCAAAATCAGCCACCCTTTGCAGAATGGGACACAGAGGACCGTGTTACAGCGCTTTTGGGTCACCTAATTCAAGAAGCGTATGAAGCACGCAACACGCTCGGCGTCGTCATCACGGGCGAACGCAAGTGGTGGAAGAGGCACAAGCTAACTGAAGAAAAATGGCACATGGTCGATGAGGAGCTTATTGACTGTCTCCATTTCTTGGTTTCCGCTATGATAAGCGCTGGATTAAGTCCTCAGGCAGTGGCCGAAGCGTATGAAAGGAAGAACATGGAAAACAGAAAACGGCAAATGCAAAACTACTAAAGCCTAATTTTACCATACCACCCTCCCCTGCCAACGAACTCAAAATCAATCTTGTCATTCCTGAAGCGCTCTATGATAGCTGCCAATCGTGGATAACGTTCTTTGATATCGCTAATAGGCCTATCAACAAGGATGGCTATTTCATTGCCAAACGTGTCGATCAGCTCGCTATACACTTGCTTTATGTCGAGGGCGTGCGAGCGCTTCATGGCCTTCAATATCTCTAAAAGGGGTACCACATGCATATAGGGGGGCCGTCGAACACGTGAGATCTGATTGCTCCCTGCTGCGAGTAGTGTTATTCGGTCTTTAACACCGATCTTTAGGGGTCCACCACAGGGACAAGTCCTCAAGAGCTTTCCGTTTACGATTATCTCATCGAGCGTATAAGCTGTCTTGCATCTTCGGCACCCCGTCAGGTGGTACTTACCCTCGCGTGGATCGAGGCCGACATTAAGGAGCACCGTTCGACCATTAACACTGCGAAGCGCCTGATCGATTTCGCTGAAACTCCCATCTTGTACTAAAAACCGCGTCATCTCTCTTCCTAGCTTATCAAGGTTTGCAGAGTGAGCGTCACTGAACGACACGAAGGTATAGGCATCCAGTTCGGCGAGCCTGCTAGCCATCTTGGTATCAGCGCTTAATCCAAGCTCTAGGAAAGCGACGTGATAGGCATTTTTTCCGTAGCAATCAACAATACCCTCATAAGCTGCGTACATTGACGTCCAGGGCGTGAACGCGTGTGAGGGGCCAACAAGCGCGCCGACAGCCTGTGTCAGATCAGCGAGTTTCTCAGGCGGTATCTTTAGCTGTGGTCTACCGCTTGTCAGTTTTGAATATCCCCCCTCTAGTATGAGCTCTCGAAGCAGATATACAGATTTAAAGTGAGGAAACAATAACAGGTGGTGGACACGCCCTCCTACGGTTGTTTCAACTTCGCACTGCAGTATAAACGGTAGCCCCTCTAACACATAGCACGAGCCGCGTTTCTGTAGGTTGGACTCAAGCTCTTCGAGCCACTCTTGGTAAAGGCAGTCTCCGGTGCCTATGACGTCTATACCTTTCACGCGCGCTGCAGCACAGACTTGCGGGAGATCCATTCGCGGACTGGCCCCTCTGCTGAAACGTGAGTGAAGATGCAAATCGGCGTTGAGCTGCCTCATTTACTCTCCCTTTTTTTGTGACGGATGCATTAACATTTCACGCTGCACCTCTATCTTTAACAACGATTGCCGTAGATTTTTTAAGTTAGGAGGACTGTAAATGTATCAAACATCCCACTTCTACATAACAGAACTCCATGAATGAGATATACAGGCCAATTATTGTGGCTGCTAATGATTTGGCAAGAACGATCAAGGCAACACACGTCTTTGTGGTTTCAGATTCGCCAGACATTGAAATGTCCTTCGATGTACCTGCGACGTTTGTTGAGATGTCATCGCCGACCAAGGGAGTAGCTGAGGAGCTAAAGGGTCTCTTGCATGGCAGCACAGCCCAAGATTTCAAGACTAACATCGTTGCACCTGCGTTGAACGATTTTGCCCTTGTCCGAGATATTGCGACGGCGACTTACGTTCAAAACAAAATCAGCCGGGGGTTTATCATTGGCGTCTTATGCTTGGCAGATCTCTCTTCTATCGTCGTCGTTGATATTAAACAGCTCGCACCAGTGAAAGCAATCGATGAAAGTGGAACGCGTGTGGACCCCGACCTGCTTAAGGCAGTACTACGATTGGCTCTTGAACTTGGCCGGGAAGGGCGAGAGGGGAAAAAGGTCGGAACCGCTTTTATCATCGGTGATACTAACGAGGTTTTAAAACGTTCTCACCAGCTTATCCTTAATCCGTACAAAGGGCATCCAGAGGATCTCAGAGATATCAAGGATGAATCTCATTGGGAAACTATTAAAGAGTTCGCCCAGATCGACGGCGTATTTATCGTCGACGAAAGAGGGCTTATTGTGTCAGCTGGAAGGTATCTGGACGTCAACACGAAGTCAATCGAGCTAGAAGGACTTGGGGGCAGACATATCTCCGCAATAGCTATCACGCGTGAGACTCAAACAATAGCAGTGACCGTGTCAGAAAGCGGGGGGACAGTTAGGCTTTTCAAGGACGGAGCAGAGACCAGAATTGAGCCAAGCGCGGATCTTCTGCTTCTGTTGCCGTGAGACCTATTAGTTCTTCTTTACACTGATTTTCCAGGTTTACGCCGCTTGTGGCGTCGCCACGCAGTCAGTCAGATATCAGGCTCGCACTCTTGTGGATAGTTGTGTGCCTCGTGGCCCTACGAGAATGAGCACTTCAGCTTTTCAACGATGAATTCGGCGTAGTCGTTTTGCGACGCTTATTACAAAACAAACACCGCAGTGACGGACCATCGTTCGTATGCGAAAAAGTTTGCTATCTACACCAAACGGCTTCGCCTTAGTCCTCTCGGATGGTTCCTCCGGTATCTGGAAGAGCTAGTTCTCTCGTACTCATTGAGTATGCAAAAAATCGTCGGTGTCGGGCCTAAATGAGACCTTGCAAGTGAAACGTGGTGCGGGGGGTGCGATTTGAACGCACGAACTCCTATGAGACAGGGTTTCTTACTACTAAAGTCGTCCTAAGCCCTGCGCCTTTGACCTGGCTTGGCAACCCCCGCTAGCGATTCTTATGTGTTTTGTTATTACTTAAATATCGAGCTCCAAAATACGCGATCAGTGTGCATAGCGGCGTCAATGCAAACGTGAGCGGTGCGATTAAGGTGAGCTCATTGATTGGAATGGGTGGATGCGCTGCAAAGTAGTAGTCGGCGATGTCGTTAGCAAAAAACCATAGCAAGGCAAGAACCACAAAGCCTCGCTGTACTCGTCGAATTAGGAAGAGTGGCAATACAAATTCAAGCGCCATGCCGATATGCATGATAGCTATCGCCCCATAGAGCGCACTATCTATCGCGAAGTAAAACGTGCTAAAACCCAAGACCACGAGGGCCGTCCACGTGCCATATTTCAGTAACCCTATGGCTGTAATGAAGTTGACAAGGTCTGAACGGCGCTTTGTTGTGAGATATAATGCCAAAACGATGGCAGCGAGCAGAACATAGAGAGGGCAGTCTGGTATGAACAGCCATATCGACGGGCTTGACGTGGATATCTGATCCCAGTAGTAGAAGAAGCCTACTAATGTGCCTGCAAGGTTGATAAGGATGATTATGACGATTAAAGGCGCATTTTCTACGACGCGGCGTACCCTCACGCGGTCATTCACTCCTGAGCTCTCTCGCTGGTACGCCACCTACGAGGACCCCGCTCGCTATGTCGCGGTTCGCAAGAGAACATGCTGAGACACGTGCTCCGTCTCCGATTGTCACCCCAGCAAGAATAGTCGAATTTGCACCGACTAAAACGTTTCTGCCAATTTTAACCGCGCCCACTTTCCACGTATCCACTAGGAACTCATGACAAAGCACGGTCGATCGAAACCCGATCACTGAATTATCCGCTATCTCTATTAGCTCTGGAAAGAAGATATCAAATGTGACCTCTAAGCCCACAGAAACGTCTTTGCCTATCTTCATGCCTATACTACGATACAGCTTGTTTTTTATCGAAAGCGATGGCATAAGCCCGCATATGCGTATAACAGCATAATTGAGGGCGATGCGGAACGGGTTCTTTATTTTCGCCCAGCCCCACATAGAATTACGTCCATTGGACGGGTACTCGGTCAACCTACGCACGTTAGAGTTTACGCGCATCTGCTGACTTATAGTTTTACCAAAACATTTATTTTGACGAGAACAGGACTGTGTCTGTATTTTCCAACTGAGTAACGAACAGCGCGCTATGGATGTGGGCATCGTGTTTGGATCATCTGGTATTCGTGGCATTGCTAACAAACGAGTCACTTCAGAATTGGCTGTGAGTGTAGGACTGGCAGTTGGCTCCCGTTGTAATTCTGCAGTCATTGGACGAGACCCTCGCACTGCAAGCGAAATGGTTGAATATGCGCTTGTTTCAGGTCTTACCGCATGTGGCTGTGATGTCACTCGAATAGGTCTAGTTTCAACACCAACTCTCTCCTATGCTGCGCGCAACTATGATTGCGGTGTCATGGTTACGGCCTCGCACAACCCTGCCGAATATGTTGGAATAAAGCTTTGGAACAGGGATGGGACCGCGTTCAATAGCGATCAACAGGAAGAGATAGAATCGATAATAGATCAAGAAGGATCGTATCCCATTTATCGAGGAGACCGTGTCGGGTGGGATACAATTGGAAGGATATCGAACGACGATAGGGCAATTTTAGACCATAAAGATGCTATTTTAAGCCGTTTCAATGAGGTAGATTGTAGGGTCGTCGTCGATTGTGGTTCAGGCGCAGGTGCAACCATCACGCCCTACGTACTGCGAGAGATGGGCTGTGACGTGATCACGCTAAACGCTCAGCCTGACGGCTTTTTTCCAGCACGGAATCCTGAGCCCATAGAGAGCAACTTAACCCTCCTCATGGATGCAGTGAGAACCTTCAAGGCAGATCTTGGCATAGCTCACGATGGTGATGCTGACCGTATGATGGCCGTTGATAAGAATGGCCGGTACATAACTGGTGATGAATTGCTCGCGCTCTTTGCGATAAAAGAAGCGAAAAAGGTCGCAGTATATCCAGTCGACGTCTCCCGTATGGTAGACGATGTGATAATGTGTGACGTTCATCGAACGCGGGTTGGCGATGTCTACGTTGCCGAGGAATTAAAGCGAATACGCGGAGACTTTGGCGGAGAAAGCAGTGGCAGTTGGATTTTTCCCCGCATCTCGTATTGCCCTGATGGCATCTATGCTGCAGCGCAGTTAGTCGCCATCGCGAGCCAAGAGTCGATCGCTGATCAGATTGCCCAGTTTCCAAAGTATTACATTATGAGGGGGGCAAGCGCTTGTGAAGAGGGGGATGATATTATGTCCCCCATAACTGAGGAACTATCTGCGCTCAATTATACGCAAATAACAACTATTGATGGAATAAGGCTCGACTTTGAGGAGGGTTGGCTATTAGTTCGCAAGTCGGGGACTGAGCCAAAAATCCGGATCACTGCAGAAGCGAGAGATAAAGAGACAGCGGAAGGGCTCTACTATAGAGCTGATACAATCGTGCGGCGGCATACACGATGTTAGCGGTTATACTCGCAGCAGGTAAGGGCACGCGTATGCGCCCCCTCACTTACAATCGTCCTAAAGTGATGCTGCCTGTTGTCGGAAAGCCGATACTTGAACATATTATTGATTCGTGCGTTAATGCAGGTGTTACGCACGTTCTGGTTGTTACTGGTTATCACGAGGATACGGTCCGGTCATATTTTAACAACAGAGCGCTAGGCGCTGAGATCGAATTCGTCAGACAAGAGAGGCAGCTTGGAACAGCAGATGCAATCAACCAAGCGAGGGACTATGTGCACGAGCGTTTCCTCGTCTTGAACGGAGACAGTCTCATCAGCCCATCCGCCTTGAAAAATCTCATCAAAAGAGCGAGGGTTCAATCGACCGTGATAGCTGCAACAAAGGTTGCAGATCCGAGCAACTATGGTATACTTGAAGTATCCGACAAGGCAGTATCGAGGATAATAGAAAAGCCCACTCGCCCGCATTCAGACCTTGCGAATATTGGAATCTACATCTTCAATCAAACGATATTTGGAGCGATCGACAAGACGACGAGATCAACACGCGATGAATATGAAATCACAGATGCAATACAGGTGTTGATCGAGCAGAAGGAGGAAGTTGGCTATCTTCACGTCGATGAGCCATGGATCGATGTGGGAAGGCCTTGGGATCTGTTGCGGGCAAACGAATTTTTGTTACCATCGGTCGATGGGGTGAACGAGGGGCTTGTTGAACCTCTTGCGACGATAGACGGCGCGGTCAAAGTAGGCCACGGCTCTATCATTCGAAACGGCGCTTACGTTATGGGGCCTGCGATAATTGGGGCGCAGTGTGACATCGGACCGAACTGCTACATTCGTGCGGGGACATGTTTGGGAAACAGAGTCAAAATAGGTAACGCAGTTGAAGTAAAAAATGCAATCATCATGGACGATTGCAAGATCGGGCATTTATCATACGTCGGCGACAGTGTGATTGGCGAGCGGTGTAATTTCGGTGCTGGGACGTTAGTCGCTAATCTTCGGTTCGATGAACGGCCGATCAAAGTGGGGAATACGCCCACAGGTCGCAGAAAGCTGGGGGTTATTATGGGCGACGACGTGCACACTGGGATTAATAGCATGATAAACGTGGGCAGTTCGATCGGGCCTGGTTCTATCCTCGATATTGGTGCGATTGCAGATGGGGTCTACCCCCCAAGCTCGAAAATCAAGTTACGCCGCGAAAGATGAGCACCCCTCGGTTCGTTTTAGATGACAAGCTATTTAGCAGATAGTGGCCGTAAGCACAGAGGAGACGAGACATGAGAATTGCCGTTTTTATCGGCACGCGCGCCGAGCTTATAGGTATGGCTTCCTTCCTAAGAGAGGTTGAGAAGAACACTGAAACTGAGCTCATTTTCACTCACACTGGTCAGCATTACGACCAAACCATGTATGAAAACGTCCTTAAGGACTTGGGCCTTCGAAGCCCGGATTATAGCCTCTCATGTGGCAACATGGGGTATAACAAACAGATATCTGGTATAATCAGCCAGATAGACGACATATTGGAAAAAGCAGATCCAGACTTCGTTTTTGTCCAGGGCAACGTGATCTCGTCATTTAGTGCGGCTATTGCAGCTTCTATGAGGTTTGTACCTGTTGGCCACATCGAATCCGGCTACCGCTCGCTGCGCGATTTACATAGCGACGTACGAAGAAAAGTGATTGAGATGTGCTCGGTACTCTTCTTCCCTGTATGCCACACCGCATATCTGAACTTGCTGGAAGAATGCTACGATCCCAGTTGCATCTACTATTTGGGGGATCCGCTGGTCGATGCATTACTGCACTATAAGAAGATAGCCGACGAGGGGGGCTTGAAAGGGGTGCGATTACCGGATGATCGGCCAATTGTCACTATTGCTGTGCGATTACCTTGGAATATTGGAACACAGGACGCGTTGGGCAGGATCGTAAAAACTGCGGGCGATCTTGAAGAGTACAACGTCGTCATGCTTTTGCATCCAAATACGCGCAAACATTTACTTAAGTTTGACCTTATGGATAAGCTACAGCTGTTCCAACACGTGCATCTTATCGACCCACTTGCATACACGGATTTCTTACGACTTATGAAGAATTCACACGTTATAGTAACTGATTCAGGAGGTCCACAAAAGGAAAGCGCAATCCTAGAGACGCCGTGCGTCACGCTATCAGACAGCACATATTATGTGGACACCATCAAAAATGGCTGGAACAGGTTGCTTGGTAAAAGCCCGGACCCTGACGTCTTAGTCAGTACAATTCGCTCAATTACGCCTGGTAGGAGGATTATAAATCCGCTAAACGATGGAAGATCATCGAAGAGAATAATAGAAAAAGTCGTCGAGCTGTTCTCTCAAGGTAAACTAGATATTTCGCCCCAAGTGTCTAAAACGTGCTTTTACACGCATTTAACGGCATTTCCACAGGGATTTATGGGAATGCGCACAAAAGCGACGTCTCGTGCGGAAGGAGCCGTTCAGGCGATGTATGACGAGGGTGGAGATATGGTGTTAGATCCTACTAAGGCACGTATTATTCGCGCCTTTGGCCCTATTGACACTGAGAAAGAAACATAAGAGACGTGATATCGTAGATGATTAGCAATTATTCATTTTTTTTGCTCTTTGTCTCAGCTCTTCTATCGTTTGTGGTAACCTTCGCTGCTACGCCCCCGCTAATAAGGAGGATGAAGTCTGCAGGAGTTTTTGGCGTTGATGTCCACAAGACCGATAAGCCTAAAGTCTCTGAGATGGGCGGATTTGCCATATACGCAGGTTTTGCGGCAGCATTAGTCCTCGCAGCTTTTTTAGGGCTCAACTTAGCACTCATGACAGTCGCGTTGCTTGTCGTGACGCTATCAGCGATGGTTGGAGCTTTAGACGATGTGATGCACCTAGGAGCCAAAGAAAAGCCATTGCTTGGATATCTCGTGGGCATTCCGCTTATACTGACTGCTGGGAATGATCCCTACCTTTTTTTCCCCCTTCTTGGAACTGTTTGGCTTGGATTGGCATGGCTTCCCATTGTACCGTTTGGCGTCACAGCAGGAGCAAACGCCGCAAATACGTTTGCAGGGTTCAACGGAATGGAGACGGGCTGCGGCGCCATAGTCACCTTCTCCCTCATCATTATTGGTGTAATCCTCCTGTCCCCGACCAACGGGATAGGAGGGCTTGTAATGCTAGCCGCGTTATTCGGGGCGCTCGTTGGCTTTTTCCCCTACAACAGATACCCTGCACGCATATTTACTGGAGACGTCGGGACGCTCTGCATGGGAAGCGCTATTGCCGTCGCAGCAATTACGCTAAAAATTGAGGTCTTCGCTGTAATCGCCCTTTTGCCTTATATTGTAAACTATGCGATGGTGTTGCTATCTGTAGGACGGATTACAGAAAGCCATCAATTTACTGCCACACAAATCACCAGTGACGGGTATTTAACCCCATCTAAGTCATATGAAATCAGGAAAAACCTACCTGATTTCATCTTAAGCAAAAGACCAATGAAAGAGCCGCAACTTGTCCGAACGCTCTGGACTTTGTGTATCGCGTCAGGTGTGATAAGCGTACTCTTGGCTATACTGGCTACCTTTTGATTTGCGTGAACACCTGGGCGTTTCTTGGCCCTACGCTTTTTGTGTACAGCGACGTACACGATGTAGTATAGACCTTAGAGCACAACATAGCAGATCAAAAAGAAGCTCCTCCTCAGCTGCTTATGCCGAGCTGCTGTGAATTGATATTTACAGCGTCAATGGGAGTTGTGTATTTCGCACCAACGATCGTGCCGTTGCTAGATGGCGGGTCCATCCAGAGGCTTACGTACACACTGCTTGAGGAGACAAACGGATTAGTGATAAATGAAAGCCTTCCGCTACTGCTTTGCGAGAGCTCTATGCGCACAGCCTTGGTCTCTCCGCCGTTCAGCGTTACTGGTTTGTACTTGTCTTGCCATGCTAAATGGAGGCTCATCGGGTCTGAAGCATGGTTCTGTAGGTAGACAATCGCGGAATCGCCATATATGTCAACTTTGGCAATTGATGCATACTGTGTCGGCGTCGCACTGAGCTTTCCTTGGTCAATTTGATAGATTGTCACGCCGTTATTCTTGAAAACTTCCGTCATAATCTCCTTATTTGAAGCGGCATTCCCATCAAACGTGGGAAATGGAAACTGAAAAGTGCTACTTGAATAATCGGCCTTGGTTGTATCGTAGACGAAGTATTGGACGTCCATTTTCTTGCATATAAGCAGTTTGTCAGCAGAATCGGTAGAGCTGTTCATAAAGTTTGAGAGGTCAGTAAGCTGGGATATTTGATGTGTCACCACGTACGAGTTCTCTGAGTCAGTCGACAACACCTCTCTTTTGTTGGTAAACGTGCTAATGTACCGTGTGAACGCGGGGTCCGACAGGACGCCGTCATTAGCAGACCCGTGCGTGTTGAGCCACCTTAGCGTGCTCATCTCGTCATCGGTAAGTTTTGGATCCTGCGCGTGAGCAGCAAGCGCTGTAGTTGCAGCGATATGAATTATAGGCGAAAATACAGAGACAAGCACAAATATGACAACGAGTAATGATCGTGCTGCTCTCTTGTCCTTCCTGCGTCGCAAGCCTTGGACTTGTGGGCGCTCTTCATATGCCAGTCTAAAAACAAGGATCGATGCGAGTATTGACAAGGGCAACACGAGGTAGAGTATTGAACGCACGCCACCTTGGTTCGCAAGGGAATGCGGTATGACGCGTTGAATGAGCCACGGCATCTCTAGAATAGCTACGCCTAAGACTCCCATAAGCGTAGGGATCAAAGCAACAAAAAGCCAGCTTGAGACGATCATATTACGTAGGTTTGTCGCCGGCCTGTCCCAAAGCCCCGTTTTATAAACCAAAATGCTGAGAAGCGGAATAAGACCTAAAGCAGAGATCATAAATGCCAGCGACAGAGCTGTTTGAAAGGAAAACATCGCAGACGCTGCGACGATGCCGACGATCGCTAACCCCACTAAAACGATGATCCAATTTAGCGCGTTTTTTGTCGTGTGGCCTATTACAGCAAATAATCTATCGCGTCTGTTATGTGGTGACCTTCTATCGGCGCCCCCGCTGAAGAGCACGCCGACCATCATAAGCAGCAGCAAGCCGGCGGTTAGCATTATGATTTCTGGGATGCTCCACGGTAAACTGCCATAGTTGCTATACAGGTCAAACCACCAGGGGGCACTGAGGAGCAACGGCGCTACTATTAAAACAGCGATGTGTTTGAAGCGCATCTTCACGCCGAGATTGAGCAATACGTAGAGCACGATAAAGGCGGTAAGGATGTAATAAAAGGTGGTAGTAGAGAATCTGTGCGTCAGTATGAGCGTCGTCACGGTGAGAACACCGAGAAGCGTAAATGTTGATCGAGACGTGTGCGTATCCGCGTCGTCTTTTATCATGGCGAATAGATAGTACGTCCCGAGGTACATCAAGATAAGCCCAAAGCTTGATGGCACGATGTACTGTGGGCCCAGTATAGCTTGATTTGGGCTAAACGTTGCTGAGAAAAAAGAAGCCAGCGCGGCAATTCGTGTGTCGCCGGTGATCTTCTTCACGACCACGAAGGTAGTGAGTATAAAGGATACGAGGATAAAAGCAGAAAAGCCTTGCATGAGCAGAAGTAAATCCGAATTCAAATTAATGTTGACGCCGCCGAGTATTGCAACGGCGCTGAACAAGATTGGAAGGCCAGGAGGCTGGTCGTTCCACCACACGTCGCCAGGCGCAGCATTTGGGTTGGAAGGACTTAATACGCCGTTCTGCTGGACGTATTTTGCAAGGGATACATACGTGGCGGTATCCTGATCAATTAGATCAGTGCCACCGTTCCAGTATCCAGTGTACCCTACCGTAATAAGCAGCAGCGTAAGGGTCATCAGCATAATACCCACAGATACTTTCTTGCCAAGCTGCCGAGACTGCTTCCGCTCTACCTGCTTGACGCGCTGCAGTGAGGATGGCTGAGTAGGCCCCAGTCTGTAATACCGCTCGTTTTTCTCGTGCCGCTCTCTCATTAAATAGTGAATACCCCAGATTAAGTAATAACAGTTGTACTCTATAGAATCGCTATGTCCGAGTCACTTATAGTTTTTGGTCCTTGGTTGCCGCTGGCATGCCGCTTAAACCAGCTTAAAAGCACGATGCCATATATGAGTTCATTTGAAATCATTCCTGCTGCGATTGCTTGCATACCTCCTAGAAGCGGGGTAAACATAACCATGATCAATAGAAAAGTTATCGTTCCCAACACGACCCCCCAAGCAACGATTTTTGCGCCTTCACATGCGGTCACGAGTTTGTCCCACACTCTGTTGTAAAAAAAAAGCGCTGAATATACTGCAAGCAAAAGCAATAGTGATTGGATCACTTGCACTCTGAAAATGTATAAAAAAACGATGCCGCTGACATACGATAGCAGAAGAACTGACACAACAACCGGGACACCGAGGAAGGCAAGGTATCTCCCGACTTGAGGCCGAGAGGCCTTGTCGATTGAACAGAAGCGTGGGTACAAAGCCATCGTTACCACCGTTACGAGTGGGACGATCAAGAAAATACTCGATCGAGCGTGTGCGCCGAAAACGCCGACGAAGTAAGCGCTTGCGATAATGTTCAAGTAGAGGATGCTGATCTGTTGCGCTGAGAGGCCGATCACGGTATCAGCACCCAAATAAACGCTAAGTGGAAGCAAGCCCCTCACGGTTGACAGCGAAAAACGGGACAACGTAAGAGGGACTTTCCGTATAAGCACAGCAGACCCAACTACAGAGCCGACGCAAATGCCAACTAGTCCGAGCGTTAGATTACGAAACAGCACAAAAAAAGCGAGCGCCACCCCCCAATATACGATATCTGCAATAATCACGTAACGCATATTATAGAGGGCTAGTTTGAACGATTGTGCCACTGTGTATACTGTAAGCAAAAACGCAATCACGTAGCCGAACACTAACTGATACAGCGTTATGCCAAGCAAGCTCAGTAACCAACCGGAAGAACCGATAATGATAACGGGAAGCGAGATGGCCACTGAAAGAAAGAACGCGATGAAGAAAGCATTTACTGGTACATCAGCAATGCGTTCATTTTTTTCAGCGACGATTTTTACGACCGCTTTTGGAATTCCAAGGGCCATTACAGCGCTAAAGATGGTACTTATGGCAAGAATGACAAGGTACGTGCCATAAGTCTGCACACCAAGATATCGTCCGATAAAAAGCTCTTCAGCCAGTGATATGACTTTAGCTACGGCATAGCCTCCTCCCAAAACCGAAAGACCACGGAGAACGTTCCGGACAAAGTGCGTCGACAACAAATTGAGTATTTTTTGATAAGCTGAGAGGTATTCTTTGAGGTTATCAGCCATTATCTTCAGATAGTCAGACCTCTCCTGTTAAATATAGTTTGCCGGGCATCTAAAAGATTATTAACGTTCAGCATTCAATAGCCCTTCGGATGCGTCAATCAAACTGTCGAATATTGTTTGTTACGTCATTTGACGCCCGCCTTATCGACAGCATAAAAACGGACGGCAGTACGTTTCGTCTCCTTCAGGACTTTGTGTTGAAATATGAGGACATGTGTGATCTGTTCTTGTTTACAGGAGACACGAAGAAATGTGAGCTAGCTCCTTCAATCAAACATATCCCTTGTGGGCTTTTCCAACAATTCGGCCTTTGGCATGCTTCGTACGCTATTTTGAGTGCGTTCAAAATCGCCAAGCATTTGAAGGGGAATGCACTCGTGCGAGGGTTTTCGGCCGCGTGTCCAGCAGCAATCGTAGCGGCAAAGGCTAAGGCAAAACCTTCGCTCGTTTTTTACGAGTATAATTGGGCGTACCAAGTAAAACACGTAAATAAAGGAAAAGCGTTTGGAGCTCTCGCTCAGTTGATAGAGGATTACGTCATAAGAAACGCCGACGTCGTGGTAACCCGTAATGCGTCCTTGGAAAATGAGGTGCGCCAAAGGGGCGCTAAGAGGGTTGTTATCATACCCCTAACCTTCGATGAGCAGATTTTTAAGCCGGGCATTGACGTCACTGAGCTCAAAAAAGCGTACTGTATTGAAGATGAGAAGATCCTCATGTTTATCGGCAGACTGCATCCAGTAAAGAGGCTTGATCTTCTTTTACAGGCAGCCGCAAAGCTTGACGAGGAGTTTAAGCTATTTATCGTAGGAACTGGTGTGTTGGAAGGTGAGCTTAGGAAAATGGCACAGTCTCTTGGGATTTCAGATAGAGTTGTCTTTACCGGTGCCGTGCACTATAGCGACGTGCCAAGGTACATGAATATGGCAGACCTGATTGTGATGACGAGCTCGATTGAGGGACAGCCGAGGGTTTTGATAGAAGCTATGTCGTGTGGGACTCCTGCTGTAGGTACTGCAGTCTTTGGGATCAAAGACACTATAGAAGAAGGCGTTACAGGCTATTTAACATCAGAGGACCCTGCTGACATCGCTGATAAGATAAGCAAAGCGTTAGCAAACGTCGCCTTCCCTCAGATGTGCCGTTCAGTTTCGCTGGAAAAATATTCAAATGAAGCATGTGCGCTCAAAGAAAAAATGCTTTGTAAAGAGC
>JAJRBK010000177.1 GCA_028679495.1 Methanobacteriota archaeon | reverse complement strand
TTATAATATCTATGCCTTCGACAGCGACAAATGCGCTGTTTGCGAAGGATTGCTCCACGGAGCGCTTCAGAAGGAAAAAACGCTAGTATTAGACGGACGCTATCTTTCGCGGTATGATTTTTCGAAGTACTATCACTTTAATTGTGTTACAGGGTTTATGCTCGGAGAAATTTACGAGTTCAACAAGACTGAATGGGAGAGGATCCTCCTGGAAGCGGCCACCATCCTTGCTGACGGTCTATTTGTGTTTACCGTGCATAAGAAGGAAGAGGCTGATTTTGTCTGGTCCGTCATGGATGGCATGGGTATTCAAGGTGAACTGGTCGACAATCGAAACGACACAAGTATATATGACCAGTGGGTCTACATCGGCGTCAAGGGTGACATCCCTAGCGTTATGCAAAGCGACAAAACAACCAACAACAACTAAGAAATCGGATACATTTCAGCGCCGTTTGCTTATGACTTGTAAAGCTTACAGGGCGGATAGCGCCTGTAGCTGCTTAGGTGAGTATGTATAATGGTTGATGTGGTTAAAATTGCTATCAGGCAAGTAGCCAATCACATCGATCTACGTGCTAGTACAGTCGGTATGTAATCGATAACGTCTGTAGCCAGTAGGCTATACCCAAAGCGTGAAAACGCTAAGTCCCCGGCACAGCCATTAAGGTAGGCGGCTGCAGAAGCTGCCTGCATCTTATCCACGCGTGTTGAGAGAGCGCCGACAAGTCCTGCCAAGACATCGCCCGTACCTCCAACCGTCATGCCGGGATTGCCGGTCTTGTTCAACCGACAGTGTATTCCATCTGAGATGATGTCTACGTGGCCTTTTAGCAGGACTGTTACACCCCAATCACGCGAAAAAGTCCTGACCGCTCGTGCTCTGTCCCGCAAGTCGGCTGGCAACGTCTCACCAATCAAACGGCCGAACTCCCCCCCATGCGGTGTGATAATAATTTTCCCTGCTTCGTATTCGGACACCGGAAGTGCGCGTAATCCATCTGCGTCGAGTATGAGGTTCTGAGACAACGGTATGAGTTTACTTACAGCTCGAACAGTTTCTGGTGCATGACCGAGGCCTGGGCCAAGCACGACTGCATCGTGCTCTTCTATGAGCGCTCTCAGCACTTCCACATCTGATAAGGCGATCCGATCACTGCCTACCTGTTTGACGATAAAACTAGGACTAAATCCTGCTATAATACGAGCTTGCGGCGAAGCGATCGTTACTATGTCCACGCCGGCTCTCATTGCACCCATCGCAGATAAAGTAGGTGCGCCAGTGTAGGGTCCTCCGCCGATAACGAGCACGCGTCCATTTTCCCCTTTGTGACTATCCGGTCGTCGGTCAATCAGCAGATCCCCTGGTCCAGTGTATAGCTCGGCTTCCAGAGGGACGCCAATGTCGTATGTCGTAGCCCCCTGTGAAGGTCCATCTCGCTTTGGACGGTGCAGCACTACAGTATGCTGTGCATCTACGGCATTGTCGGTGCCATATCCGCTTGGCACATCAATCGCAAGCGTTAGGCTCTTCGATTGATTTATAAGTTGAACCACCGTCCTCTCCGGTTCACGTAAGGAACCCGAGAGACCCGTTCCAAAAAGGGCATCGACGATAAGATTATACTCATTTAGCCTCATCAGTGGGCTGTCGGCGCTGAAAATCGCAGGTGCCGTACGCAGTGTTATGGAATAGTCTAAGTGCTTTAAAACATCCCAGTTCTGTTGTGCCTCTTTCGTTTTCAAGGACCCTTCACAGCCGATAAGCACGACGGATACGTTAAATTCACGAGAGAGATGCCGAGCAGCAACAAAGCCATCCCCTCCATTATTCCCCAAACCACATACTATGACTACGCTCTCCAAGGGTTCTTGCGACGCTTCACGAAGCTTCCGTATATGATCTGCAACCGCCTTTCCTGCGTTTTCCATTAACTGCAACTTAGAGATACCAAGTGCGACGCAGTTCTCGTCCAAGCGACGGATGTCTTGAGGAGATAATGGCTCGAAAGGCATAAACATAAAATGAGGAGAAGATGATATAACGCTTGTGCTAAAACGTGTCAGAATCATTGCTGACTATCAATTTGGCGCTGGCACAGGCAACATACTCTTTCCAGAAACCGTGATGTTCTCCTTGTCGCGTACGGGTAGGGTAAGCCAAGTACTGGATGAAGGCAAAAGGGTTGCGACGCTACGGTCATATGACGGTTTGTTCACTTTAAGCGAGCTTGGAGCGCGTCGCCTCCATACGCAAATCTCTTCTCCGAGACTTCGGGTCGTTATGAACCGCGATGCGGCTCCCTTCGTTGAAGCGGGAAAAACCGCCTTTGCACGACACGTCGTAGCCGTAGATCCTGAGCTACGGGCAAATGATGAAGTTCTCCTAGTGGATGAGAACGACGTGTTGCTTGCGACTGGAAGCGCGCTCTTAAGCCCAGCCGAAATGCTCACCTTTACCAGAGGAACAGCAGTAAAAGTGAGACGCGGCTTTGCAAAGAAATGTTAAAAGCAGTTGCAGAGGATAACGGAACAATGCGGCACCATAACGTAAAAATCCTTTGACTACTCATGAACGTCGGTGAAAACATGATTCCAGGCATGCGAGGAATGAATCCTAAGAAGCTACAGCAGATGATGAAACAAATGGGAATCGATGTCGAAGAACTGGATAACGTTCAAAAGATAATCATCGAGCTCTCAGATAAGGATCTTGTTTTTGAGGATGCAACTGTGACGGTTATGACTGCAGGCGACAAAAAAACCTATCAGATTTCTGGGGAGCCAATAGAGCGAGCGAAGATCGTTGACGATGATATCAACCTGGTTGTAGAACAAGCCGGAGTCAGCGATGATGAGGCTCGAAAAGCGCTACAAGCCTCTGGAGGAGATTTAGCTGAGGCTATTATGAAGTTACAGACGAAGAGCGGCGAACAACACA
>JAJRBK010000176.1 GCA_028679495.1 Methanobacteriota archaeon | reverse complement strand
TCCATCGTGTGCAACGCCGAGGTCCGCTCCAAGAGAGACGACGACGTCTGCAAGATCCGTGAGAACGTCCTCGGTCGGCTCCGGGTTTCTGCTTGGAAAAGTGCCATCTATCTGCGCATTTATAGTTGTCACCTTACAGTTGAACGCGCTAAGCAAGAAAGGGGTCACGATGCTGCCGGCCCCACATCCTGTGTCGATCGCAACGTTAAACGCACGCCTCTCAATAGCCTGTGCGTTCACCTTTTGTATGATCCCCTCGATGTACGAGGGGATTATGTTGGCGTGCGATATACTCCCGGTGTCACGCCAATCAGCAAGCTTGAAATCACCTTTGAAGCATATGTCCTCGACTGCTTGTTCCCCCTCACTTCCAAATTCTGTTCCATCGCCTGCGATGAGTTTTAGACCGTTATACTCGCGAGGGTTATGCGATGCAGTGATGACGATTCCGGCATCGGCGTTATCGCGCACGAAGTATTGTACGGCGGGCGTCGGGGCGATGCCGACATTGATAACCTTACAGCCGGTTGCGAGCAGACCAGAAATAGCAGCATAACTTAACATGTTTCCAGATATCCGTGTATCTTGTCCAACTGCAACCGTACCTCTTGCATGCGTTCCAAGGCTCATAGCAAGCCGTAGAGCAAGCTCTGAGGAGAGGTCGCGATTTACTATCCCCCGTACTCCATTCGTTCCAAAAAGCCTCATGTATACCCCCTTAATCAATCGCTGTCATACCAGAGAGCGAGACATAACCAAAACAATGCACGGCCGCTGGAGCATCTTGTGCGTCTTTTAATACACTGACTACCTAACATCCACCCATTTCTCACCGTGTTCTGTCAACTCTTTTTTCCAGATAGGCACTTCTTCTTTCAGCCGTTCTATAGCATCTCTTAGCGCTTTAAAGCCCTCTTGCCTGTGTGCAGCCGCCACAACAATATAGACAATATCCTCGCCCCTTTCGATACGGCCTGCTTTATGATGTATCTTAACGTCGACGATGCCCTCCATATCAGTGAGTTCGCGAATGATCGAGTCGATTCGCTGCCGGGCTTGCCCGTCGTAAACATCAAATTCAAGCGCGAGTGCATCACCCCGAACGATGCCTGTGAAGGTGAGTATCGCTCCTGCTTTGTTGATATCGTGCTGTGAGCGCACGGCCTCTATGAGAGTGCCCAGCGTCACCCATTCAGGAGCAGCAGCAAGTAATTCTAGGTGTTTATCGATGTTCCCAGAGACCTCCAAACGTGCCTTGTATACTTCACGCACAGAGGCGATCTCTGCTGCAAGCACGTTTCCTGTAACGACGGCAAAATCGGTATCTCCCTGCTCTGCAAGTCGGTCTAATTCTCTTATAACGTTGTGTACGCCGCTCGATGTGCACCGACGTAAGACATAACTTGATGGCGATTCTATACGAAGGAGGCTTTTTGCTGTTTCGCGCGTAAATACGTGCTTCTCATCCGGGCCATAGCTTATTGTCGCTACGCTGCCCTTACGGGTAAGCGTTTCAAGGAAGCGCTCATAAGTTTGTTTTTGGCCTGTTAGCGCAATTACCCTCACGTACTTATACAATACAGCAAGTAAATAAATACGTATTGATGAGTACTAACGTCGATGAGCTCCTTAATTCTATTAAAAAACAGGAGAGCGCCCTTATTGCTTTCTCTGGAGGAGTGGATAGCTCAGTTGTCGCTGCGCTTGCGTATAAGGCTTTAGGTGAACGAGCTATCGCTGTTACAATGGATAACGGTCTTTTAGGCGCAGATGACCTCGAGCATGCGGCTTTGAATGCTGCCCAAATTGGTATAATGCATGTTATCCATGAAGTAGACCCCCTTTCACTTGTCGAGGTGCAGCTGAACAGGCTGGATAGGTGTTACCATTGCAAAAACATGATGCTCAGTATGCTGCAAAAGCTTGCTGATCATTACGGTGCGAGTGCCATTATGGATGGCTCAAATGCATCTGATATGCAAGCGTATAGGCCTGGGATGAGAGCACTTGCAGAACGTGGCGTGTGCTCTCCCTTAATACGGTGTAACAAGGACGAAATACGAACGCTCGCTCGTGCGCTCAAGCTGAAATCAGCAGAGCGACCCCCTACGGCGTGTCTGCTCACTCGATTCCCATATAACACGAGAGTTACGCGTGAAATGATCGAACGCGTGAGGCGAGCAGAGTCATATATCACTGCATTTGACATCACACAGTGCCGGGTGCGCGATCATGGGGGAATTGCACGAATTGAGATACTTAAGGAGGAGCTTGATTCATTCATTGCTGCATCGGTGGATATTACTGAAGGTTTGATTAAGCTCGGTTTTGCTTATGTAACATTGGACCTACAATGGTTCAGGTCGGGCAGCATAGATCATGCTCTATGTACAAATGATAGATTGACCTCACGCGTAAATGCACGGAAAAACTTGGGTGAACCTCGCGAAGGACATGCACGGCACGTTAATGGTCCACAAACTTTATCCGCTCCGCACAATTAGAGCAGACCCATAGAACGCTTTCTCCTTTTTTCTCACGCCTTAGAATCTTAATCCGACCCTTCTCTGATTTCTCGAAGCTACGCTGACAAAGTCGACATACTGTGGTATTGTGCTGTTGTCCCATGTGCTACTCCCTGTGCCTAATCGGTATGGGGGTCGGTTGCGACCGAGTAGTAGTTGAGTTAACGTACTAAATAATGGTTTACATGCGAGTAAATGCGTGCGCGAAACGGAGACCGTGCGTTGACCTACAATGAAAGTACGTACCACTCATCGAGTTACCTGAACCTGCCGTGATATCTACCATAGCTTTTCATAACTTCAGATCGCTTGTCCATTGATGATCGAGATTGATGGGAGTGTGGGGGAAGGTGGAGGACAGGTCCTACGAATATGTTTGGCACTTTCCGCTCTTACAGGAGAGCCGACTAGGATTAAGAACATCAGAATCAACCGAGAGAGTCCTGGGCTTCGAAACCAACACTTAACTAATATACACGCAATCGCGAAGGCTGCTTGTGCCAAAACGAGCGGACTGCAGATAGGATCATCTGAAATAACCTTCTCCCCAGGAAGACGGCGCGGTGGAACCTTCTGCTTTGATATTAAAACTGCAGGAAGCACGACGCTTATACTGCAATCGCTGATTCCTGTTCTTGCGTTCGCGGACGAACGTTCGACTGTGACTCTTATTGGCGGCACCAATAATCCCCTCGCGCCACAAGTTGATTACATAGTGAACGTCCTCAATCCAGTACTAGCTGCCATGGGTCTCACGTACGATCTTCACTTGATACGGAGGGGGTTCTATCCGCGAGGAGGGGGACGTATTAAAGCGTTAATAGAACCGGTAGACGTATTGCACGCCATCAATGTAGTCGACGTTGGTACGCTGAAAGGAGTAGAGGGCATTTCAGTATCCAGTAACCTACCAAGACACGTAGTGCAGCGACAGGCGCAAGCTGCAATGGAATACTGCGCGCGAGCAGGGTACCCTGATACAAGGATCGCCTGTGAGGCTGAGCCTGAAGGACGGGGCACGTCCACCGGAAGCGGAATAGTCCTCTGGACAGAGACCTCAACGGGAGGAAGGTTAGGTGGAGATGCTTTAGGGGCACGAGGCAAACCAGCTGAACTCGTTGGACGAGAAGCTGCCACCAACTTACTCGTGCAATTGTCTAAGGAGGCACCATTCGACATGCACCTCGGTGATCAACTGATTATCTGGATGGCGCTTGCGAAACAACGATCAAGAATTGCAGTCGCTGAGCTAACGCTTCACGCTCTTACCGCGGCACGCGTAATTGAAACCTTCACTGATTGTCCGTTTAACATCAAAGGAGAGCTTGGCGATAAGGGGCTCATAGAGTGCAAAGGAGGCATCGCAGTCGCTTAATAAATAATAGCGCATTCACTAGTACCGCTGCCATATCATGGCCTGTGCGCCCGTTTGACTTAATCAAGATTCTTAAGAATGGTGCCTTTGGTTATCATACCAACCATGGCATCGGTTAGGTCTAGGACTGGCACGCCCTCCACATCATTCTTAAGCATCGTGTCTACGACCT
>JAJRBK010000175.1 GCA_028679495.1 Methanobacteriota archaeon | reverse complement strand
GGGCCTTCACGGCAGAAGAGCAGCCCTGGGACATACGGCGTTTGAACCCTCTCGATGACTGTGGACTCGTCAATCAACTGCATAACCGAAACGACTGAGCAAAGTTAGTCCTGAGTTATGCTTAACAACGACACGACTACGCAAGCCTTGAACTGCCTTAACTGCTTAAGTGCTATCCAAGACAGGATCGCTGGTCGAGTCGTTCTTAAGGACAGCGTGACTGATGTTACTTCTATCGCGGCGGTCGGCCACGCATTTAGCTGTGATGCCGTTCTGTCACACGTGGTTGTCGTAGATCTGGACATGCAGTTGATTGACGAGTCCACAGTCATCGAGAGGGTTCAAACGCCGTATGTCCCAGGGCTGCTCTTCTGCCGTGAAGGCCCAGCAATTCTCAAGGCTGTTAGCAGGCTCCGAGACAAGTTCGATGTTCTGCTTGTGGACGCGTGTGGGATCAATCACTATCGTTTTGCAGGGCTCGCATCCCACATTGGCGTGCTCTTAGACGTACCAACGATCGGAGTTTCAAAACGTACACTTTGTGGTGAGTACTCAATTCCTCGTGAAATGGGCCATTATTGCGAGGTTCGTTGGCAAAATCGAAAGGTAGGATTTATTCTAAAAACGAGAGAAGGCACAAAACCAATATTTATCAGCCCTGGGCACCGTGTATCCCTTCAAAGTTCGTTAGTGATCGTACAAAGTTCTTTGAGAGGACATAAGTTGCCTGAACCTCTCCGCTTGGCGCACGTAAAGGCTCAGGCTCGCAAACGCGCTTTCTGGGCGTCAAACTAGAACGACCTGCACTGCGTGGCGTTGCTCTGCTCACCGGTTGGCATTTATATTGGTAAAAATAATAGGAGTTTAGACATCAGACAAGCTTCTCTCTATCAAGGACGTGCGATGATGAGATCCTATCTCTACCGATGCAGGGTATGTGGCACCGAAATGTGGACAGACTTTATACAGCTCGAGCATCTCACGTGTGAGCATTGTAACACCACGGGAAAATGGCTTGTTATCGACGTGAAAACCCGGCCGAAATTATGAAAATGATAAGCAGCACCATCTTCGAACGAATTAGGTGCTGCAAAAACGCTTAGATGTCCAGATTATTAGCGGTTTAATCGTTGATATGCGAGCTTAATGTCTTCTGACTTTACAGTCTTTCTTCCTGCGTGCTTTGCCATCTCTATTGCTTCTTCAGCAAGGTCTTTGCCGTACTGCTCAAGGTATTCTCTAAATTGATCAGTTGCTTCGGCGCTAACTCTTTCTGCTCCAGCTTTCCGTATAATTCTACTTACTCCTGCTGCTTGTAATTCTGCCATTTGAATTACCTCGCCCTATATTCAGCTTTTCAACATATATATACTTTTTCGGTATTTTTTCCTTTTTTATCCGGTTTTATCCAATAAAAAAGGATTTCGGACGCAAAATAACATTCTTACAAGAACGTCGTGTGCCGAAACCTTTTTGCACAAACAACTTAAGCTATCCTTGCATTCAAGGAGGAGGGCCGATATGAGCAACCGTTTACAAGTTGGCGTCATCGGAAGTTCAAGCTGCGAAGATGATATTACACACATCGCTGAACGTGTAGGTTCACTCGTTGCCGCTAACGGGGCCATCCTCATAAATGGTGGTAGGACCGGCGTTATGGAAGCGGCATCTCGCGGAGCAAAAACTGCCGGCGGACTTGTCGTCGGCATTCTTCCTGGAGCTTCGAAGTCAGAGTCCAACCCTTATGTAGACGTCATAATAACAACAGAGATGGGTCACGCTAGAAATGCTATTATAGCAAGTTCTTCTGATTGCCTGATTGCTATTGCCGGAGGATTGGGCACACTATCTGAAGTAGCCCTTGCGCTTAAGATGGAAAGGCCAGTGGTGACGCTTGCTTCTCCGTGGAAAATTGCAGGTACAATTGAAGCATATTCTGCAGAAGAAGCTGTAAGTATAGCACTAAATTTAAGCGGATATGATGAATAAAACACTATTTAAAAGCGTATTTAATGAGGATTAGACGATGAACATCATTTTACTAGGAACCGGCGTCGCGATTCCACAGCTCGAAAAAGCACAATCGGGCATTCTTGTTAAGACTCCGGATGAACTAATGCTCTTTGATTGCGGCGCAGGAATACTCGGGAGAATTTTACAAAGCGGGTACGACTTTCTTAAAATTCGAACGCTTTTTTTCACCCATCATCACCTCGATCACAACGCGGATTTCCTTGTTCTGCTAAAAGCTCAGAGACTTGTGCACGATGATCGTGGCTCGTCGATGCCTCCGGTAACCGTGTACGGGCCCGTGGGAACAGCAGATCATGTAACGCGCTTGTTAGCTCTTTATAGTTACCTCTCTCTACAAGTGAAGGTGGCTGAGCTTACGGATGGAAGCATAGCTCGTGTTGGAAGCGCGGTAGCTACAGCGCGCACCTCGAAGCACAGCGTGCCATCCCTCGCATACAGATTACAAACGCCCACTTCTACGCTCGTCTACTCCGGTGATACCGAGCCTACTGATGCGGTACACGACTTGTGTCACGGAAATGTCGACGTCCTGATCCACGAGTGTTCGTTTCCAGATAGCTATGCACCTATAACAAATCATACAACGCCCGCACGCTTACGAGATTTAGTAGCTGATCTCAAGGTTGATCGTATCGTGCTTACGCATCTATATCCCCACGCAATTGGATTCGAAAATGAGATGATAGAGACTATAAAACAAAAGTTTGCAGGCAGAGTAGATGTTGCGTACGATCTAATGAAGATCTTTCTCTGAGCCCCTAACTTATGATCGCCGCGTCCCTTTTGCAGCTTCTAGCACGTCTACTCTAACGTCAGCTCCTAAAACAACCGCACCCCTTTCGCTGGCAGCATGTCGTATGTGTGATCGGCTACCAATCGTTAAATCATCGACTGCATCAATTTTTTCAATTTCAGCGTTGGCGCCAATTTCAGCGCCTTCTCCAGCCTTAATATGATGCGCTTTAAATCCGACACCCGTCCTGATCCCACCAGTTATGACCGAGCCCTTGACGTGGCAATTGTTGCCGAAGAACGCTTCAGAACTCTCTATCGATCCATGAATGACGACGTCATCCTCTGCAGTCAATATGCCATAGACGTTAATGGTTGCATCGGTTTCTTCAGGATGCAGCTGCGACCGGGCCTCCAGATAAAGATCTTCATCGACCTGTTTTAAGGTTGCGTGTTTTCCTTTTAATATGCGCATTATTTACCCCCTATCTCATGCCTCCAAGCAGTTCTTCAGATTTAACAGCATGTGCATATTTCTTAAGCTGTAAAATACCTCCGATTGAATCTAATGCTGCAATTTTGCCTTTGACTGACTTCAAAGCAGCCTCATCGGCTACTACAAAGACCACTTTGTCACACACCGATAAAATCGCCTTTGCCGTGCTTTGAGTTATGTAATCCAATGACACCTCATCTTCAGCAGGACAAAAGAAAAACCCAAGCTTAAACGTCGGTAGATTTGGATGATCTTTCTTCGTCCACACTAGGTCGATTTCACCGGCGCCGATATCAACCGCAGATTGAACTTCAAATTTGAGCGTTCTCCCCACCGCTTTGCATTCGTTACGCAGACTTTCGAAGTCTTTCATATCCATCGAATTAAGCACGGTGCGGCGCTTTAAAACGCTTTTGCTGTTTATTCGCAGAAAGAACACCGCAAGTAAAAAAACCAGCGACTGCTTTGTCTGTCACGTACATCTTATATTAGGGCTTCAATGGCTGCTACAAAGAATGCCTTGTGAATGCCAGATGCAATAAAGCTAACACATGAGGTACATCTGCCAAGCCGCACAAGCGATCACGTCTTCCATATATGACTCATTGAAAACCGTCCACGTGTTACTAAATCGAGTTGTTCCGAATAGTCAGGGGCATATTTACCGAACTCCATTTTTATTAGCGTCTCTGAAAAAGAAGGATCATAATTACGGACTAAATCAACGATAATGAAGAATACGACGCTAGGAGCGAGATGCCGATCACCATATTTGCTCGCTACTTCATCTACAGCCTGTCGCAGCAGATTTGGCAGCAGTCCTTGTGAAACAATTTCACTGTTCATTGTCGTGTGAGAGGCATACTCCTCGCACCATTCAACGCTTACCCCAGAAGATGAGCTTTGAGCTGTTTCCATCGTTCATAACTCCTTTTTTCTATAATCTTTACCCTATAGCACTGTAAGTTACAGACATTCCTTTAGAAGAGCAAAGTGTGTCACTGATATGTAAGCGTAGGCGGTTACAAATGCAACTACTTAAGGTCGATGCCTGTAACCCAAATGAGCATTAGTTCTAAAGATAAGCATTGCTATTTGTTCATAAAATCTGTTCATATTGCTGAAAGATCTAAACTCACTAGTCACATTACAGTGGTCCGGCAAGCTTACACGGATCACTAGTTGGGGCAAAACTAGCGACAGGCACAAACCACTATTATCTCTATACTTTAAAACCTGTGACTTCAAAGTGAACGTTAACAGGAGCTTAGATCTATCGGTGCCACTGGTTGCCTAGCTGAGAACGCGAATGAAACTCAACGATTATCCTGTCTTTGCTGTCGTGCTTCTAAGCGCTCGTGTTAGCAATCTGCATTAACCGGTCCAGGCGTCGATTTTACCGTCAGTTTGTCTTTAATGATCTGTTATCTGAATCGGAAGTTAGATTTAGATGGTTGACAAGTCGACGCTCGATCGCTCGACTGCTGAGCTTATCGAGCGCAATTTTTCCTTGAATGTTCGATGATGTTGGCCACGTTTTGCTGATAGATTGCTGGGAGCTCGCGGCGTCGCCTTTTTTAATCGTAAACGTGAACATGCCTACTCCCTTATAAGGCGTCTCGT
>JAJRBK010000174.1 GCA_028679495.1 Methanobacteriota archaeon | reverse complement strand
TTCGCTTTCTTATGGCGGTGCGTGGAAATCGCTTTTCTTTTTGAGTTAGAAGTCTAAATTAAATCGGAACGCTTAAGCATCATCATCCTGCTTGCCACAAGCACACACGAGATTTCAAAATCGCATATCGTTACCCAAGCAAGGTATCCACTATGCGCAAGATGTTCTTGTCCGGGATTGTAGCATTTATAGTCGTTGCTGTTTCGACAGCCGGGTGCACGTCAAACGTGCAGACGGGAACGACACAGCCGAAAACCGTGCTAGTGGGCGCGCTCGTCCCGCTCACGGGAACCGCTGCGAGCACCGGTGCAAATGTGAACAGTACCATACGGGTCGCAGTAGCTGACGTCAATGAGTATTTCGCCGCGACCGACGCGAACGTCCGCGTGCAGCTTGTTGTCAAGGACACGGGAACGACTCCAGACGGAGCGCTTGCAGCCATGAACGCACTCCACGCAGGCGGCGTGACAGCTGTCGTAGGGCCCTATTCAAGTGCCGAGCTTTCCGCCGTCGCTCCTTATGCTCAAGAGAACGGCATGGTGCTCATCAACTACGGGAGCACCGCTCCTTCGCTCAACGTTGCCCGAGAGAACGTGTTTCGTATCGTGCCCGATGATAGCCATCAAGGCCCCGCACTCGCCACGGTGATGCAGGAAGAAGGAGTGAGACTGCTCATACCCTTCGTTCGCGACGATGTCTACGGTAATGGCCTTATCAACGCCACGAGGACCGCATTTGAACAGCACGGCGGAGTCGTGATTGAGGAGACGCGATTTGCAGCTAATACGACCAACTTCAGCGGTGCGCTTGCTGCCGTGCGGCCACAGCTCACCCTAGCAACAGCAGCGTACGGACTCGGCTCTGTCGGTGTTCTCTTCATAGGCTTCGAAAATAATACAGTGCCGATGCTTACCGCAGCAGGAAGCGATTCTCAGTGGTCTGGTATCCGATGGTACGGCGTCGCCGCGACGCCCATCAACACCATCCTTGCCAATGGCACGGCCGCGGAGTCTGCCGCTCGTCTGAACTATACCGCTGTCCAACAAATCGACGGACAAGGCGAACGCTACGATCGCCTTATGCAGAACGCGAGCGTACAGCGCACCATCCAAACGCCTTATGGCTCCTTTGCCTACGACGCCGTATGGATCATGGCCCGCGCGATCGCTGAGACTAACGGAGGAAACAGCACGGCGCTTCGAGAGGCGATTCCGCGCGTGGCGAGTTCCTACACTGGTATCACCGGCAACACCACGCTCAACACAGTCGGCGACCGCGCGTATGCGAACTATGACTTCTGGACGATCAGGAGTCATAACGGCACGTACGTGAAGGTGAAGACGGCGCAGTCTAGAACCGATCCTGTCTCAGGAATATCGATTGTCCAGCTGAGCACGACCATTGCGGTGGTGCGCTGATTCACGGCGTAGTACCACTTAGCGCTTAAGAGCAGAGAGATTCCCTTGGCGCGTAACTCAAAGGGATAGCCCTATATGCCGGCGACATATCGCACACAGGACCTGCAGCGGCGGTAGGCACACCTGTCGCAAGGCGAGATGCTTCCTTTCTTTCTTCGTTATAATTCTAAGTACGGGTGAGCACGATACCCTTACGTACAACCTGTGTCACACGCGCCTCCGCTTGATCGCTCGCTTAACATGCACGTCAATGCCGTGTGCCGTGCAAAAATCAGTCACGAGGGCCTCACGATCGGCATAGAACAATTCATAGTTTTCTTATTGACGCACCAATGGGTTGTAGTTCCACTTACCAAAGGCGATTCGATCAACAAACGAGATCGCGTTCAGCACGTTGTCTATATCCTGCTCAACGATGTTCAGTGTTGGCTAAGGCGCCATACACACCCACACGTAAAGCCCCACATTATGGAGCGCCTTAAGCGCCCCAGTCCGATCAACATACGGAGCGGTGGATGGCTCGAATTGCTGCCTCAATGTTTCATCGACCGAAACAAGCGTAATACCATAGCGGTTTTCCGTGCCGTACGTCTCAGTATCGGTTAACGAATAAGGTGTTATGCCCTTCGTGAGTGTTTGCACGCGTATGCGGCAGCACGCAGCCTCTTTATAGCGGCAAGACTGAGGGCCGTTAGTTCAGGATAGCCGATCATAAACGGGTCAGTCGTAAAGCACAGGTGCACATACTCACAGCTCATCAGGCGTGGTATCTCACGATCCAGCAGCTCAAGCGTGTTTTTTTACAATACGTGATTGTCGCATGTCTTATGTATGAACCTGACCACATCGCCTCTTTAAGTTAAATGCGTAGCACGGGAACTTGCAACCGTGTGCGCAGCCGAGCACGTGGTTCATGGCATAGCTCACGCGCTCAACATCGCTCTTGTAGAGCATTGACTTACGCGAGATCGTATCACAGGTCATTCGCGTCCCCCCGGCATTTTTAGCATTATCAATGAGGTGAAACGATTGCAAACGTGAGTGCGCTTTTTTTCTTCCGCTTCTCTATTTCCCCTTTTATCTACCACTGTAACAGGACCTTTTTGGTGACTGCGTCATACGCTCCTATGGCGTGGATCGATGAGCCCGGCCTACTGGGGGAACGGCAGCCCCACCGGCATTGCTTGTTATCGCACCTGCAACATAGTAGCTAGATTGCGTAATATGACTGGGGCATTTTCCTGTTCTTGATCCTCTGGGCTAAACATCACGAATTCCGTGCCCGCTTCAACCTTCGCGGTATGCCAAGGCTCTGCGTAGAACACATCCCCGGCGTTAAAGACCTCCTCACGGTCCTTGTACTTGAAGCGAAAACTCCCTTTAAAGATATATCCCCAGTGTGGCGCCGGGTCCATGTCGTCAGGCAAGCCTTTGAGAATGGTGGTAAAATCGAATTCCTTGTCGAATGTATCGATCTCGACGTGCATCGCACCCCATGCTTTTTCCCGAAAGACGATCCCATCTCCTTCATAAGTAACCGGCAGCTCTGCTTTTGAGCTTCTCATCATAACCTCCTTCCAGGTTAATATTTATTGAATACACCGTGCGCCGTGAACTTGTATTTTCTCCGCGTTTTTGCGGTCGCTGACCCCGCTGATCGTGGGACTACCTCACACTAAAGAAATAGGAATAGCACGCAGTCCTAGCCACGTGAGGCAGAGTATTTCATCGGAGCTACAAGACATCGCAACGAAAACAGCGATCGCACGCGTGTTCGTTATCTGCTCAGAACGGATAACGCATAACGGCTGGAGCCTGGAGGAGGCTCCGACGTAAGAACCTTTATATCGACCTATCGTCATCCGCTGTCTGAGTAGTCGTATTATATATGCACGTAGAACTCTGAAGACGCAAGTTTTGACCCATTTTTTAAGCTGTGCGGCGTTTCGTCGCTCGCGCATCGCTGAAGCTCCATAGCTGCGAATCCACGACACATCCCAGCAAAATGTTTTATCACCTAAAGGGTCTTACCCGCAATCTGCGTTAAAACATAATCTCGAATTGCCTCTGGTTTAGAAACGCCAGATATAACCTCGCCGTCTTCAACAAAAGGTAAAAGAATCTCTTTAT
>JAJRBK010000173.1 GCA_028679495.1 Methanobacteriota archaeon | reverse complement strand
TCTCCCTTCATCCTGATATCCATAAGGATAAGATCAGGCTTCAGCTCGTTGGCGCGCGTTATGACATCGTCGACGGTCGCCGTGGTGGCGACGACGTCGTAGCTCACGCGCTGCAGTCGACTCTGGATATCCTGAGCGCTGCTTGGATCAAGTTCGACGAGGACAATACGAATCATTCATGCCTCGGGGGATACAACTGCTGAGCAAAAAAGCTCGATATAGCTTATTAAGCGTATTAGCTGCTTTAATAAATAAAAATCTGTCGATAGCCGATGCTTAAGCGGTTCACTGCTCAGGGGCAGCGTTAGCGGATATCACCGTTATCATTAGCCAGCTGCACACAGATTCTTGAAGAGTTCAAACGGCAGAAAATCCCTATGACACGGTTCAATGGACATTTTGTTCTGTCTGCCTTTACAAGTTTAGCACCTAGCAGCGCGGCATTGGTGAGGTTCGCTTTGGTGAGGTTAGCGCCAGAAAGGCCGGTCTAGTCGACTTCAGCCTCGGTAAGATCAGCCTTAATAAGGGTTACTCGAGTAAGGTCAGCCTCTTCGAGCTCAGCCTTGGTGAGGTCAACTCCTCTAAGGTCAGCGTTGATAAGATCCGGCTCGGTGAGATCAGCCTCGGCAAGGTAAGCCCCCCTGAGATCTGGCCGTACATCCGGATACGCCGCTCTCCACTGGTTCCAGAATGGATACTCCCTGCCGAAGCATTTGGACGTGTGATTGATTTGCCATGGTAAGTCTTGCCTCGCTCGATGGCGCAAGAGTGTGCGCATTTGTGAGATATAGCTCGTCCTTCGTGTCGTTACACGTGACTCAACAGCACTGCGCGTTATCACGCTTCCAATTGCGCGGGCAGCAAAAGTAAACAACAAAAAAACGACAAATTAATAATGCGAACTTTTCTTGCGAGATTCAAGTAATTGCGATGTAGGCCCAGATTGCCTGAAGTGCGACCCCTAACGAAAAAAATAGCGACCCTCACAAAAAGTGGACGTACAGGGGGTTTGATATTTTAATAATGAGATAAGAAGAAAATAGCACGCAGTTCCAGGGTGGTACTTTTCAGGTAGGCCCGAGCTGTGATAGCGCAGCGTGTTTCTCCTTGGCGATCTGTTTTTTCCTTGCATATGCCTTATTACCTCTCGTGCGCTACCTAATTTGATGATGCTATGACCGACGAAAAGAAAAAAGAGGACAGAATCGCCGTAGACGAACGAGACCAACGACGCAAGTATCCCTTCGAGGCAATCGTTACGCCCGAGGTGCTCGAACGGGGGCGCCACTGGATCACCGTCCAGCTGAGGAACGTATCAACGGAGCCCCTCCTCGACGTAAGCGCGACGCTGTATACCTCTAACACGCACGATATCGACATCTTGCCAAGCGGCTCTTTTAGTTTCGTGAAAGAGTTGCGCCCTCACGTCACGGAAGTGCTCAACTTTCACGTTTTTGCGAACCACACTGGATGGGTCTATCTGCACGTCAGGGCGTACCGTGACGGTGCTTTCGTAAACTGGTACTCTCGCTTTTATGAGGTTCGACTCACTGAAGATCCCGCCGAGATCCAGACCTTTTTCGTGAATCGGCCCTATTGGGCGTATGAAGAAACAATCGAGACGGAAACGGTCGTGCACGCCCGCCGCGACGTGTCGGATCTACGGCTCGAAATCGCCGCAACTCCCCCGTCGAAATCCCACACGCTCATGGACGTGATCGATATCGACTTCATCGTAGAAGACAGCACGAAACGATTCGTAAGCGAGCTCCACGCGAGTGAAGAAGGTGTGTACCACCTCACAGCGCGCCTTTTTCACGAACAGAAGCTCATTAGCAGCAAGCTGGCATCCTGCTACGTTACGCCCCTTGAGGAGTGAATCTGCGTCTCGTCGGTCCGGGGGCTGCAGTTGTTTAGGGGCGCGCCCAGCGGATGCTAGGGGGGTATTAACCCCCTCCTTCCTTTTTTCGCGAGTAGGCCGAAAAACCGGAGAGAACAGTTATCAGGCGGCCCGAAGATGACCTGAAAAACAGGAGAGTTAACAAAACTGCCTTGGACCGCGCACAGAGTCTCCTGCCTAACACAAGCACAAAAGACGACCTTATTAGCGACATCGTCGACCGGTACTTAGAAGCCATAACCGCACACTTATAGTGCAGACTCGCCCTATTTGAAAGGCGCGTGAACACGCGAGTGCCGTTGTTGTCCCAAAGGCGCGCGGATGAGCGAATAGATCGCAAAGCTGCGTAAGCAGAGCGCTAAACGCACGCAAACGGATACACAACACTCGTATGAATGACACAGCAACCATACGGTTGATGCGCACGAATTTTACGCCCCTAAAATCTGCTTTTTATTCACGGGATGATGAAAGCCGAGCGCGGATAATAATATCTCGAGCACTCCGGGGGTCCCCTGCCAGTGCTCAAATAAGGACAGTGATAAGATTTATGGGCGCTGTAAGCACAAGGAATTTCGCCAACGCCAGCACGATGAGGCCACGTATCGAATTTACTACAAAATACCGTATTGTGCGCGCCAGATCCATAACAGCGACTTAACAACAAGATGGAAAAAGTTTCGCGTTTTTCAATTCGCCGGCGAGCAGTCGACAATGTAGTCGAGCCTCCTCTATTATAGGCACAAAAATAGATAGAACGGGAGTGCGCAACTCCCTTTCAGTTTTTAACCGAGGGCCTGTGAGAACTCGATGGCGTGACGGTGCCCCTGACGATAGCAGTTTGATCGGGGTCTACTTCGGCATTAACACGCTGTCAATGATGTGAATGACACCGTTAGTGCACTCAAGGTCGGCATCTTTTACCACAGCATCGTTTATCTTGATCCCGTGCCGCAGCCAATGATGTTCGTGCACCTCGAGCATACCACCTTGGACAGTCTTGAGAGTCTTCTGCTTGGCCAAATCAGCCGCCAAGTGCGTCCCGCCCACCACGTGGTACGTAAGAACGCCAGTCAGCTGTTCCTTGTTGTTGAGCAAGCTGTCGAGTATACCAGCTGGAAGTTTACTGAATGCCTCATTATCAGGAGCGAAGATCGTCAAGGGGCTTTGCCCTTTGAGCGTTTCTACCAGATCAGCTGCAATAGCTGCCTTTAAAAAAGTGGACAAATCATCAGCTTGCGTTACTAAGGTCGCAATATCTACATTGAACTTCAATTTGGTCACCTGCCTAACGATCCGGCGTAAAGCCATTTCTGCTTGTGCAGTTATGATAGTTTAAGTTATCGCGCTGCACGCGCGAACAAGCAAAAGCTCAAGATTTGTCATCGTTTAAGGCGATCGAAGGATACGCTGGCGCTTGAATGCTGGCAGGCAGGAACCTCAACAGTATAAACAAAATGAGGAGGAACACCCTAAACGCCAAAAAAACCCAATCACGAATTTCTTGACGCCTAGCGGCCCGCTCATCAGAGGATAGCTTCACTCGACTCAATGAAGTGAAGTTTCGCCCTTTTGGTCAGAATGGGCGTCTAGGTTACTGTGCGAGTCATCACTCTTTTTTCTCCCGCTTAGAACTTCAAGCTAGTCACGCCCGGAAACCGATTTTTGGGCGCAGCCAATCGTAGCGTCACGAGTTCGAGCTGCTTCTGCAGCGTTTCCTTATCTTGCTTAGCTTTGATACGTGTCCCCATTCCGTATGCAATGTGACTTCCGAATTCGCCAGCTGCTGACGTAGCAGTTCAATCTCGTATTGCAGAAAGCTGAATCCTATGGGTCATTGCGTAACAGAACGGGAACGCAAAATAAAGCAAAAAGAGCAGTTGACCTACTCTAGAACGAGATTCTATAGTGTTAGGCACGGCAAAGCTACTTAATCATTCAAAAAAGAATGCTAAGCGGTGATATCATTGGCTGAAAAAGAACGGATATTAGTGGCACCGAATGCATTTTTCTATCACGACAAGAAAAACTACACCATCAACGTGGAACTACCCGGCGTAGACAAGAAGGATATCAAAGTTGAAGCTGGAGAGAACGGGTTTTGCCTCACGGCACCCCGAGACGATATCGAGTATGCTGGCTGCTGGACACTCACCCATACCGTCAATCCGGAAGGGGCAACGTCCACGTTCAAAAATGGCCTGCTGAAGGTGACCATACCGCTCGCGGAACGGCTTGAGGGTGTCAAGGTACCCATAAAATAGCCCACCCCGTTTGTAGGAGCGCACGTGACTATCATGTGCGGCAGGCGGAGGCCCCGAGAGCCGAACTGAAAGGCGCGGCCCGTTCCTTCTTATGGCCTGGGTTGCAGAATTGATCCAACGCAGACTGCAGCAGTGACTCGCGTAGTTTAAGCGATTTGGTATCGGAGCCTCATTACATTCAACTGATTGCACGATCGCATGTTATAGTAACCCAATTCTGATAGGGGACGACGATAGCCTTACGAAATCCGACCCATTTTTTGTTCTGGTGATTGAAATGCAAGAACGCGCTTTTGAAAGCATTGGCGATGTTACCTTTTGTCTTAATCAGGTACCTCACGCCGGTCACGGTACGGTCACTTTCGCGGTCAGACAAGATG
>JAJRBK010000172.1 GCA_028679495.1 Methanobacteriota archaeon | reverse complement strand
TCCTCATCCGGTTGGTGGAGAAGAACGAGGGGCTTGCCAAAGCCGGCAAGTCACTATACTCATCTGCAGGGTCAATTGACAGGGCTAAGAGCCGCGCGTTCTTGTCGAACTTTGCAGGCATCAAATCGTACCCGCACGGCGGCATTGACATTAATACGGAACTGCTGTCGCCGGGCGAATACAAGACAACAAGAGACGCATTGATTACCGCCCTCGCTGAACTTAAAGCGCCTGACGGGGCCCCGATTATGAAATTTGTTCTTGCGAGAGAGGATGTCGATGCCGGAAGGTTCTGCGAACGTATATATCCCGATATTCTGTTCTCGCTCGCGGACGGGTATGGCGTCGGATGGGAGCTGTACTCGGGCCTATATGGAAAAGCGCACGATCATAAGGTGGCATCAGGCGGACATAACAGAGATGCTGTTTTGTTACTTGGGAACATCGACAAAGAGGTAAAGGACACGGCTCCGAGCATCGTAAACGTGACCCCTTCGATACTCGAACTGTTCGAGGTAGATTGGAAGGAAAAATGCCTCGACGGGCAAAGCATTTTTAGAGCGGGTTAATCTTGACGAATGTGCGCCGACTGCATGAATCACCAGCGGGAGCTCACCTGTTCTATTGCCGCAAACAACCTCCCTTTATTAACTTCTACGCTGTAGTACTTTTCAACGGTGCGTCGAGCTTTTTCCCCACCGCTGCATAAGGTCAGAGTCAAAAAGGGACTCATTGACTTTGGCGACCAGCTCAGATTCATCTGCGATGAATATGTCCTCGCCAGGCGTGACGTAGTCAAAGCTGATTAAGCCTGCCGGGGTTGTAAATACCGGCACTGAACACGCCATCGGCTCCATACTATTGTGTATAAGCTTGACCGATTGACGCGCTCCGCGTTGGACTTAAACCACATAGTTGCGCTGTTGGGTAAGCACGACGTGGAGTTAGTTGGCATGCAAGAATCATTAGATGCGACCTCACCGACCGACCGATTCATGCTCAACCTGTTAGCGTCCGTAAGTCAAGGGAGCGCGAGAAAACAAACTCGGCTCTATTTCGGTCAGAAGCGCTCCGTTGCGTTCAGCCGAGGACGACGGCATAGCGTATGAAGCAGCAGACAACCTCTTAGACCACGACGTGAGCAATGCGGCGCAAAAAAACAGTCGTTTGAGTTCAGCGTCCAGTCTTTATACGTTTCTTAAGCGAAGTAAACCTCAAGGAGTGAAACGCCTTTGTCTTTTCATCGTAAACGACTAAACGCAAAAACGATGACGCGGCACTGAGAGCATAGAGCATTGCATAATGAACGAAAAGCACCAAGAATAGCCCTACTAAGTAGCCAATGAACGCGACATTTATGCACCGTGAGCGCGCTCGTAATGTAAGCGAAAGTGTTCGAAGGCGCCGATACATGGTACGACCCAGACGTTCTTCTCAAACTGAATCGGAGACGCTATGCCACAAACTGTTTTAAGTGGGCCATACAGTCAGACAAAGCCTCGGGTTGCTATTATTTCTTTTCCGTGGAAGTCGCACCCACCTTACAAGTTTCTCTCAGACCTCATCAGCATACTCGAGCCGATTTCTGAAAAAATCGTGGTCATAGATGGGAACACTGATCGCATTGATACAGCGCATTGTCGCAAAGTTGTTACTCGGGATATTGGTATCAGTATGCACTATCTAGGGGATCTAAAACCAAAGTATTTCTCGGCAGTCATATGGATTTTGAAGTGGTTTATGATCCAGTGTCGGGCGAGCTTGGAATTGGCGAGAGCGCGTGCAGAGGTAGATGTTGTAATATTTTATGTGGCATATCCGGGATATCTTTTGCCACTTGTTCTAACAAAATTGCTCCGAAAGAAGAGTATCGGAGTCGTTACGCACGGCAAAGCCACCACTACGATCGCCCGGTTGTGGGGACTGCAAGATCCGATCCTTTTCACTCTATTGGACGGAATATCCCCAGAATCGAGAGGCTTAATCAAACAACTTGGCATAGAAAAATACAGGCACAAAGTCCTTCCTGAAGGCGCTCGATTCATAGACGATAGACGCTACAGGAAGCACAAGCGGTTATCAGAGAGAGCAAACGTCGTTGGATTTATAGGTCGAATGACGAGAGAGAAGGGGATAATTGATTTCGTTCACGCCATTCCTCTCGTCGCAGAGCAAGTGCAAGATCTGAAGTTCTCGATAGTAGGGTCAGGGCCTTTGAGCGACTGGGTCAACGAGCAGTGCAACCGCCTGAGCACCGAACAGGGCATCGACATATCGTTGACGAATTGGATTGAGACGGGTCTAGCCGACTATTATAACGAGCTGAAGCTGTTTGTCCTGCCTACATATCTTGATGCTTTCCCCACCAGTATTCTCGAAGCGATGGCGTGTGGCACCCCGGTTCTAGCGACACCAGTTGGGGGTATCCCGGATGTGATCGCGGATGAATGCACGGGCTTTTTGCTTGAATCAACCGCGCCGGACCACATAGCAGCACGAATAACAAAGATTTTAAACTACGGGGAATTGGATAAAGTCGCAGACAATGCAGAAGGCCTTATTAGACAAAAGTTTACGAGAACTGCTGCCACGGAACGATATAACAAGATGCTTAAAGAAGTTCTTCTGGACTTGCAGCGATCTACAGCTTAGCCTCAAAAGCTGGTTTGTCTTTGCTCCCCTCACTAATTCTGGTGGGCGCCGTCATAGTGCTTGATAAGGGCGTAAAAAATGACCGCTGAGTTAATTGATGACAAAAAGCAATGGGATCAGTTTGTCGAAAAGAGTCCACAAGGATTACTCTTCCACAAGTGGGATTTCCTCAAGACCGTTGAGCGGCATTCGCGATACCGGTTT
>JAJRBK010000235.1 GCA_028679495.1 Methanobacteriota archaeon | reverse complement strand
GCCCGGGACACGCTCCTGGATTTCCACATTGTGGTACGGCAATCCTGCGGCTCCAAAAAGATCCATTGACAAGTGCCCCCTACCCCGGTAATCATCGATAGGTGAGTAGATTCGATTCAGCAAAGCTGCATATACAGGTTGAGTCAGCTAAGCACCCGTGGATCGCTGTTCCGAGCCGGGTTCTCGCTCTCGGTGAGGTCCTGTGGGATGTCTTTGACGACTCCACGCGGCTGGGCGGCGCGCCGCTGAATTTCGCTGTCCACGTCAGCCGGATGGAGCACGAGACCATCCTCATTAGTGCTCTCGGAGCGGACGAACTGGGGGACCGTGCCCGCGCCGAGGTCCTCGCGCTCGGCGGAGATACCAGGTTCATTCAGACCATTGAAGGGTTCCCTACCGGCACGGCTGTCGTTCAGCTCGGAGCGAACGGCCAGACACGCTTTCGGATCCAGCGCCCTGCGGCGTATGACGCCGTGGAGCTTTCCGAACCACAAATCGTCACTCTGGCGCAATGGGCGCCATTGTGGCTGTACTTCGGTACGCTCTTCTTGATGACGGGGCAGGGGCTGAAGACTCTGCGCATGCTCGTCTCCGCGCTGCCGGGCGCTGCCACGATCTACGACCTGAATCTAAGACCGGAATCCTACACCCCTCGACTGGTGACCGAGCTGCTTGCGATGGCCCATGTCGTCAAGCTCAACGAGTCGGAAATGGACGCGGTGGGTGAGTTTGCCGGCCTGCCGCATTCAGGCATCGAGGAGTTCTGCCGAGAAGGCGCCCGGCGCTTTGGCTGGCGGGCAGTCTGCGTGACCTTAGGTGCCCGGGGATGCGCCTTGCTGAACGGCGCCGAGTACGTGGAAGCGGAGGGTTACCCCGTGGAGATTGCAGACACGGTGGGTGCGGGCGACGGATTCACAGCGGCCCTGCTGCATGGCCTGGATCGGCAATGGCCGACAGAGGAGATTGCGGAATTTGCCAACCGAGTCGGCGCGATCATTGCGAGCCGTCCCGGGGCTATCCCGGACTGGCATCCGAGCGAGGTGTTCTCTGTAGGCAAGCCGTAGGAGGAGTGAGATGCTGAGTCGTCGAGGATTCGTTCAGGCGCTGCCCGTGGCCGGCGCAGTGTTTCGCGCCGCGGGCGGCGCCCAATCTGATCCAGCCCAACGCAAGGCCATGGAGGGGGTCCTGGCCGCCATCCCCAAGGCCGAAGCGGACCCCGAGCGGCCAGTCTACCACTTCCATCCCCCTGCCAATTGGAATAACGACCCCAACGGGACCATTTTCTATAAGGGCTGGCATCATCTCTTCTACCAGCTCAACCCGTACGGCTCGCTCTGGGGCAACATGCACTGGGGTCACGCCCGCAGCCGCGACCTGGTGAACTGGGAGCACCTGCCAATCGCGATCTGGCCCACCGGAGGAAGCGAAAGGGCGATCTTCTCCGGTGGCGCGATACTGGCGGCGGACGGTCGCCCACGCGTCTTCTACACCAGCATCGGACGCCCTCAGCCGGAACAGTGGATGGCGATTCCTACGGACGACGAGTTGATCGGTTGGGAGAAGCCCGCCTCGAATCCTGTGCTGACGCAGGCCGCGCACGGCGGGCGGATCGTCTCCGATTGGCGCGACCCGTTCCTCTTCCACGAAGCCGGTCGGACCTACATGGTCTGCGGAGGCAACAGCGGCCGGCGAGAGGGCGGTTCGGGGCAGGTCCACCTGTACCGCGCGGAGAACGAGGACCTCAGCCGGTGGCGGCACCTGGGCGCGGTTTTCGAGTATCGCGACCGGGAGACCTACAACATCGAGTGCCCGAACCTGTTCAAGCTGCAAGGCAAATGGGTGCTGATCATCAGCCCTCACCGTCCCTGCGAGTACTTCGTGGGAAGCTTGGACCTCGACAAAGTGAAGTTCACGCCGGAGACGCACGGTGTGCTCGACGCGGGCGACGCTTACGCCAGCAACATTTCCGTGGACGAGAAAAGCCGCACGATCTTGTGGCTCTGGGGGCGAACCAACCTCCCCGCCGAACGAGGTTGGAACAGCCTGATGGTGCTTCCGCGGATCCTGTCGATCGGCGCCGACGGGTTCTTGCGGCAGCAGCCCGCCCCGGAGTTTGAGAGCCTGCGCGGCGAGGAGCAGATACACGGCGTGGGGCCTGGCGCGCTCGAAGGTGTTCGGGGCGACGTGCTCGAAGTGGATGCCGAGTTTGGCGCGACCAACACCCCCATCGGCTTCGAGGTGCGGCGTTCCGCGGCGGGAAAGCCGGCGGCAACGGTGGTGATCGAGCGTGGAACGCTGACGGTGGGAAGTGCGCGGACCTACATCGGCTCCCTCGACCGCTACCGGCTGCGCCTTTTTCTGGACAAGGGTTGCCTCGAGGTGTACGTGAATGACGGGCTTGCAGCGCTGTATTCGCCGGTCGCGGCGGATCCGAAGGACCAGGGCATAGCGTTCTTCGGACCAGCCGGCGTGAAGGCGACGTCCCTGCGCGTGTGGCCGCTGCGTCCCGCGAAGTTCAATCTGGACCGGTTCAAGATCTGAGGAGATGGATGAACCCGACAACAGGTGACAACAACCCCGTGAAGCTGAACCTCTACCTGCTTCGCAGCGCCCTGGTGGCGGCACTGGGCGGATTGCTGTTCGGATTCGACACTGCAGTGATCTCGGGCGCCACCAAGGCGCTTACCGAAGCGTACGGGCTCTCACCGGGGATGCTAGGATTCACCGTGTCCAGCGCGCTGTGGGGGACGGTGCTCGGTTCGATCTTTGCCGGGTATCCCAGCGACCGCTTCGGGCGGCGTGCGGCGTTGCGCGCTCTATCGGTTTTCTACGTGGTCTCGGCCGTGGGCTGCGCGCTGGCCTGGGACTGGTACTCGCTGGTCTTCTTCCGCGTAATCGGCGGGCTGGCCATCGGCGGCTCCTCGGTGATCGGCCCGATGTACATCGCCGAAATCGCTCCGGCGGCGCGGCGCGGGCGCCTGGTGGCGATGTTCCAGTTCAACATCGTGCTGGGAATCCTGCTGGCGTATTTCTCGAATTACCTGGTGGGGCTGGCGGGGTTCGGAGCCTCCGAGTGGCGCTGGAAGCTGGGCGTGGCGGCGGCGCCCGCGATCCTCTTCTTCTTCGCGCTGTTCGGCATTCCCCAAAGCCCGCGCTGGCTGGCGCGCCGGGGGCGGCAGGCCGAGGCGCGCGAGGTGCTTGTGAGAGTCGGCGAGCGCGACGTGGACGGCGAGTTGCGCGACATCCTGGCCACCGTATCGGGCCAGAGCGCCGGCGGCAGCGTGCCGCTGTTCCAGCGGCGCTACCGGCTGCCGGTGTTCCTGGCAATCGCCATCGGCATGTTCAACCAGTTGACCGGGATCAACGCGATTCTGTACTACCTGAACGACATCTTCGAGCGCGCGGGGTTCAGCAAAGTCTCCAGCGACTTGCAGGCCGTGGCCATCGGCTTCACCAACCTGGTCTTCACGCTGATCGCCATGAGCCTGATCGATAGACTGGGCCGGAAGAAGTTGCTGCTGGTGGGCGCCGTGGGCACCGCCTCCTGCCTGGCCGGTGTGTCCTTCGTCTTCTTCACGGGCATGTACCAGGGAATGCTGCTCTGGCTGCTAGTCCTGTTCATTGCGTTCTTCGCCTTCTCCCAGGGCTCGGTGATCTGGGTCTACCTGAGCGAAGTCTTCCCGAACCTGGTGCGGGCCAAGGGCCAGAGCCTGGGCAGCTTCACCCACTGGTTCATGAACGCGCTGATCAGCGGCATATTCCCGATGATGGCGGCGGCATCGGGCGGAGTTCCCTTCGCCTTCTTTGCCCTGATGACGGTGGTGCAGTTTTTCGTGGTGCTGACGCTGTTCCCTGAAACCAAAGGCATCTCGCTCGAAGATCTGGAACGCAAAATGGACGCGGACCATGCCACGAAGCTTTGACGCTGGCAGTCTTACGCGGCCACAGAGACCTCGATATGACGGGCGAGTACAACTTCTTGGTCCCGGAGAGACAGAACGAATTGACGCGGCGAATACAACCGATACTGGCCCAGGCAGGCGAGACGAAGAG